>NZ_BCBT01000021.1:0-94628 GCF_001320965.1 Pseudomonas sp. NBRC 111143
AGTATCAAACCGAGACACCGCTCAGATAATACGGTTCCTGAACCATTCTGAACACAGCAATGCGTCAGCCTGACGTTAAGTGCTCGATGCCCTGCTCCCATCGCAGGCTGCATCAGAGATGCTTTCGGACAGGTCCGCGTTCTCTGAAAGCCGAGTCATTTGGCTACCACGCCTGATTCCCTCGAGGAACTACTCCACGCAACATCGCTCTGCTGACGCGTCAGAAGTCTCGATCGGTGAGCATGGCGTCATCTGCATTTACGACACCCCGCAACCCCTGCCAGGGCGGGCGCGAGAACGAGGAGGTGCCGCGGGACCTCGGCCTAAATCAGGAGAAGCCACTAAAGAAGCTGCGGATCATGCTTGAGGTGGACAGAGTGGAGAGCAGCTTGGGCGCGCTGATATGAAAGATCCTGGAGCGCAATGCTCCGCATGGCTCGCCATACCTGCTGCTGACTGACGACGGCAAACGTGTCAAGGCACCGATGCTTCGCCACCGATAGGAGGATGCCAGGGAGCAAGCCGTGAAAGAAGCGGTCGCCGCTGGTGACCAGGCGCTGGTCGACGGTATCAGCCAATTGCAGTTCCGCGACGTTCGCCCGAAAGCAGCCTCGGAAATCACCGATGTCGACTACGCTAGTCTGCTGCTACGCCACACCAGAGCTTACATCAGAGAGCGGGTCTATCGCCGAGTTGGAGGCCTGGCAAAAACCCACCAAATAGGGGAAGTTTCGGAAGCGCTGCCAAAAGAAACCATTCCCAAGGGTGCTCCCATGGGTAGTTTTTCTAACCCCCAGAAACGCAAAAAGCCCTGAAAAATCAGGGCTTTGAATGTGGCGGAAGCGTAGTCATTCGAAGTGTGTTTCCACTCCCGACCACCGGCATCCAAAACCCGACGCCCGGCCGCTCTAGAACGGTATATTGCGGGTAACCTAAATGTTGCCACAGTCTTCTAGCTTCCGCCCAGTTCCGTCTGTTTCCAGGCTGTGAGTGGGGGACCAACTGGGGGACCAGATTCAGAGATCGGAGGTCACCACCATGCCCAAGCTCACCGCGAAATTGATAGAAAACCTCAAGGACTATGGCAAGTACGATGATGGCGATGGCCTGCGCCTTGTCATTCGAAAGTCTGGAAAAGCGTGGGTGCTGCGCTACCAGCTTGCAGGCAAGCGCAAGGAAATCGGCTTGGGCCCCTACCCTCACTATGGGTTGAAGGAGGCGCGCTCCCGCGCCGACACTCACAGAGCATTGATTCGGGAGGGTATCGACCCTTTGACACATAAGGCTGATGCACTCCAGCAAGCTGAAGCTGCTCGGATTGCTCGGGATCTGAACCTTGAAAACACCTTCCGCGCTTGTGCCGTGGACTACATCGAAGCCCATAGAGCTGGCTGGAAAAACGCAAAACACGCGCAACAATGGGTCAACACTCTTACCACGTATGCATTTCCCTTTATCGGAGAAAAGCCAGTCGACGAAGTTGAAACAGACGATATCCTGAAGATTCTGAATCCGATATGGACCGCTAAGCCTGAGACAGCGGCCAGGGTCAGAAACCGGCTAGAACTTGTTCTCGATGCTGCCAAAGCACGCCGGCTGCGCACGGGTGAAAACTCCGCTCGCTGGCGAGGTCACTTGGACAAGCTTCTGCCTAGAAGAAGGCTGGCAGACCGTGGTAATCATCCCGCTCTACCTTGGGAGCAATTACCAGCCTTCATGGCAGAACTAGAGCAATCCTGGGACCTTAGTTCAACTGCGGTGAAGTTAACCGTGCTGTGCGCTTTGCGCACAAGCGAAGTGATAGGTGGGTATTGGGAAGAGGTTGATCTGGACGAAGAAATTTGGACTATTCCGGCTTCCCGGATGAAAGCCGGGCGCCAGCATCGAGTACCGTTATCTAAAGCCGCCCTGCATACGCTCAGGTGCCTGAAGGCGGAAAGCAAAAGTGGGTTGCTTTTCCCGGGGCGGAGCATTGGTCGACCGCTCTCGAACATGGCAATGCTACAAAAAATACGCGGTATGGATGAGAAGTCCTTAGCCAACGACGGACCAGGCTGGCGCAACGAAGCGGGTGAAGTCATCACCATGCATGGTTTCCGATCAAGCTTCAGAGACTGGGCTGCCGAGACAACTAACTTCGCCAATATCGTCCCTGAAATGGCCTTGGCGCATAAAATCAGTAATGCGACTGAAGCAGCGTATCGACGAGGCGATCTGCTCGAAAAACGAAAACAGCTTATGGAGGAATGGGCTCGCTATGCACTGTCAGGTTGCAAAGCAACCTGACCAAGGCAAGGTGCTGGCTGAACTGAATTAAAGGATGAAAGACAGTCTCGAACTCAGGCAGACATCATTGGCATCTTTGTGCGCCACCAAGCTTCCCTACGCAACTGCCCCACCCCCAACGCAATCTGGAGTACCTTTCGGCGCTCCCGCGCTAGAATCTGGAGATTGCAGGTAACTCATGAACGTCCGCTATCGACCCAGGCTGTGTGAAAACGCAGTAAACACGTCGAAAACTGAGAGTCGCGCGGATTGCCTGTGGAATTAGCAGGCGAGAGCGTGAATAGCCCTACCCAGCGAAGTAGACATTTGTAGTGCTATATGGGCCGCGTCAGCGGCCCATATAGCTGTTTGCGGGCCAGCAAGCGGCGGGGTTTACGCCCTGATTGCCTCAAGTAGCCCTGCGATGCCGAAGATGCTCATCATCCGTTTGAGGTTGTAGGCGAGCACGTGAAGGCTCATCTCAGTGCTTACCCTCGGCAGGGTTCTGGTCAGGAAGTGGGTACTTCCCATCCAGAATTTGAGCGTGCCAAAGGGATGCTCCACCGTCTGCCGGCGAACCTTCATCTTCCCTGGATCTTGCTCCAATCGGATTTGCACTCTCTCGACTACTTCTTCATGCTCCCAGCGCTTGAGTCGCCGCTCTTTACCGGTCGTACACTGCTTCTGCATGGAGCAGCTCTGGCATCCTGAAAACCAATAGCAGTGCAGTAACATGCCGTCCTCCATCGAGGAATGCCGGCGCGTCAGCAACTGGCCCGCAGGGCATCGATATTCGTCCGATGCAGCCATGTAGGTGAAGTCCTGCTTGCCGAATCGGCCTTCCGCTTTGCTGCTCGATGTCAGGGGTTTCGGTACAAAGGTGGTGATACCCGCCTGCTCGCAAGCAAGGACTTCCGGGCCTTTGTAATAGCTTCGATCAGCGACCACTGTCAGCGCCTCAGCACCGATTTCTTCACGTGCCTGGTTAGCCATATTGCTCAGTTGCCCGCGATCATTACCAACGTTGGTCACCTCATGGGCAATGATCAGATGGTGCTTGTCGTCGACTGCTGTTTGTACGTTGTACCCAACTGTGCCGGAGCCTCGGCCGCTTGTGGCCATTGAGCGGGCATCTGGATCGGTAAGAGAGATTTGCTGATCGGGACTGGCGTGAAGCTGCGCCTCAATGTCCTTCAGTTTTTGCATCTGCTGTTTCAGCTTTTCGACTTTGTCTTTCAATCGCTCAGTCTTGGCCTCGGCCACTTCCGGCGCTGCCCGATCGGCTGAATCCATTGCCGCTAGATAGCGGTCGATGCTCTGCTCGATCTGCTGCATGCGCGCCTTCACCTTGCCTTGAGTGAAATTGCGGTCGCGGTTATTCACGGCTTTGAATTTGCTGCCGTCGATGGCGATGAACGATTGGGAGAAGAGATTGAGGTTGCGGCAAAGCACGACGAACTGTCGGCCGACGCTGCGAATGGCTTTACCGTTATCTCTGCGAAAGTCGGCAGGCTTCGCAGCCAGAAGCCCTCGCCTCGCGCCATAATGCGTGGTGGCACCATGGCCGGCAGGAACGGCCGCGAGTAGGCATCGGCAAGGGCGGCGATGACCTTCGGCCAGGTGGCCAGACGGGAGACATCGGCGTCGGTCAGGAATACGGTGGACACGTTTGCCACCAGGTTGTCGAGATTTTGTACTGCGTCCATAGGGTCCTCCAGAACCGTTGTGCCAAGTCTATGAAGGGCGGCACTGACGAGCTATGCGAGAGGACCCAATACAGTTATCTATAAATTGCTGATCGCTTGAGTATTGAAAAATAGATAACTGCTTTGTAATTGCTCCGGACGCAGGTGGGCATGGGCTCAGTTATCCTCCGCGTGTACGCAAACAACACGTGGACTATCATGTTCGAAATTGATGAATTGGCCGCCTTCGAATATCGACTGGTGATCGAGATGGCTGCGGCTGCACTCGCCGCACAACGCCGCAGCGTACGGGACTTAGAACGTATGGCGCGCAAGCTCGACGACCTCTTGGGGGCGCAGATTTCAACTGAGTTCGAACGTTCCGACCTGAATTTTCGTGAAGCAATGGGAGTAGCGAGTGGCAACAGGTACTTGCTCGATGCTATATCCAGCTTCAACACTCAACATGCTTCGACGACGATCGAGACGCAACAGCATATTATCGAATATCAAGCAATTTATCAGGCCATTAGCAGTAGTGACATTGAGTTCGCCAGAGCTGCAGTACATCAGCAGCTAATAAAATGGCATAACCGCTCAAAAGACCTTTCTCAGTAGGAGAGCACTGCCCTTCCAGATCTTCGGGATGACGGGATACTAAACGCAGGGTATCTTTTGTCACTGCAAAAACACTGCATATCAGTTGATATCGCACTGCTTTGCATATTGGCAAGCGCCGCATGACCGGCGCTACATCCTGAATTACTGCTGAGTTGCATGCTCAGACAAAAAATCAACGGCGGCCGCCGACATCGCCCGCGCGCCAACGATCAGCGCTTTTTCATCGACGAAGAATTTCGGGTTGTGATTCGGTGCTGCCTTGGCCGGGTCCTGCCCGTCGGGTGTCACGCCCAGGTAGAAGTAGAGGCCGGGTACCTTGCCTGCGAAGAAGGAGAAATCTTCCGAAGCACCGACCAGAGGGGTGGTGGCGACCTTGCCATAGGCCGCACGCTTGAGCACTGGCGCCATCTGCTCGGTCAATTGCTCATTGTTCATCGTCATGTCATAGGCCGGCACGATTGATACCTTGGCCGTAGCACCGGCGCTTTCGGCTATCTTCTCGGACGTGAGCTTCACATCGTGTGCCACTTGCGCACGTACCGCCGGATCGTAGGTACGAATGGTGCCTGCCATGTCGACGCTTTCCGGCACGATGTTCGGTGCACTACCACCTTTGATCATGCCCACAGTGACCACCGCTGGCGACTGGGTGAGCTTGGTGCGGCGGCTTACCACCGTCTGCAGGCCGTTGATGACCTGTGCAGAGGCCACTACCTGGTCGACAGTGTTCCAAGGCATGCCGCCATGGCCCTGCTGGCCTATAACCTTGATGTTCAAGTCGTCACTGCTGGCGGTCGTGGCACCCGAACGCCAACTCAATTGCCCTGAAGGCCCAGGCATGACATGCACAGCGAACACCGCATCAGGCTTGAGCTTGTCGAACAGCCCTTCCTGCAGCATCAACTGCGCCCCCCAACGCCGCCCCTCTCCGCCTTTGACCAGGCTCGAGCCCTCTTCAGCCGGCTGGAAAATGAACATGACCTTGCCCGGCAGGTTGTCACGCATGCCTGCAAGGATTTGCGCAGTTGCCATCAGCATGGCGGTATGGGTGTCGTGGCCGCAGGCGTGCATCACATCCACCTGCTGGCCATGATAGGTACCCCGCGCGGTCGAGGCGAATGGCAGGCCCGCAGGCTCCTTGACCGGCAAGGCATCCATATCCGCGCGCAGGGCGACGGTAGGGCCCGATTTGCCACCTTCGAGAATTCCGACCACTCCCGTGCGCCCGATACCCGTATGGACTTCGAGGCCAAGCTTTTCAAGGTGCTCGGCGACCAGCTTGGCAGTGCGTGTTTCCTGCTCGCCGAGCTCTGGGTGCTGGTGGATGTCCCGTCGCCACTCGATCATCTGCTGCTCGACCTGGGCAGCGCCGATAAAGGCCTGCTCCTCGAGAGGGTTCGCTTGGGGGGATGCGTGGCAGGCAAACGACATCATTGCCAGGCACAATGCACTGATCGAGGTAGAGGGTCGGAACAATTTGCTAGCTGATATAGTGGAAGCCTTGATGGTTTTTCGCGTAGATAGATCAATAGGCTGAACAGAAAAAGGACGACCTCACCCTAACAATTACCTAGCTAACTATCAATATGAACGTATTCCTGAATGCTTGGTTGGATCTCGATGGCCTGTAGACACAAAGCCGTGCATGCTGGCGCAGTCCTTTGCAGAGTTCCTCGAAGGACTCGCACAGCAAGGCCTCCTTGCTTTCTATTTGATTGTAGATAGAACTGCATTTCATACCTAAAGACTGGCGGTACAAGAAACAGATGGATTCTGGAAAGCAGAAATGAAATCCACAACAGCTATTGCGACCTCAACGACTACCAATCAGCCAAGTGCAAGGTTAACTTCGCGCCACAGCACCACAAGCGCAGGGTAGTCTTTTCTTCATGTTCCTAGCGCTCCGGTGACTAGGTGTCAGCTGAAGGATAGCGCTAATAGCGGGCTGCCACGAGTCGGCGTCGGCCTGAGGTATATCCGAAATACAGCATCGCTACGCCTACCCCGCTAAGAAATATCTCAACGTGCGCATAGCCAATGACCGGCGTATAAAGCACCCCGACCAGCAACGGCCCGAGTGCGCCCAGGCCGTAGCCGACGCCTTGCACCATACTCGAAAGTTCTGCCGCAACCTGTGCGTTTGCCGAGCGCAGCACAATCATGGTGATGGCAATGGAAGTCAAGGCACCTTGCCCGATGCCTTGTACCCCGCCCCACAGCCATACCGTGTCGAGCGGCGCGGACAGGCAGCCGAGAAAACCGACCGTGGTGAGCACCACAACAACCACATTGAACCAGGATTGACTCGGCAAGCGTGTGGCTATCAGCGGCCCGAGCAGACAAGCGACCATTTGTAGCAGGATTGAACTGGAGACGATGACGCTGGACTCCAGCGGCGTCATCCCCCGTCCATTCAGAAACGGGGCGAGCCAGCCGAACACGGTAAACGAATACATCGATTGCAGCACCATGAACAGCGTGAGTTGCCAGGCTAGCGCGCAGCGCCACACCCCTCGTACGCGCGGCGCAGCCTTGGGTGCCAGCGCACTGCCCTTGGGCAGTTGGAAAAGCCAGCAGGCACAGGCTGCCGCTGCCGGCACTGACCACAGCGCCAACGCCGTCGTCCAGCCACCGCCCAAGGTGCTTTGCAGCGCCAGGGTGAACCCTGCGGCA
This sequence comes from Pseudomonas sp. NBRC 111143, assembly GCF_001320965.1. Lineage (NCBI taxonomy): Bacteria > Pseudomonadati > Pseudomonadota > Gammaproteobacteria > Pseudomonadales > Pseudomonadaceae > Pseudomonas > Pseudomonas sp. NBRC 111143. Next base: position 7,245 of record NZ_BCBT01000021.1, read on the forward strand.
GTCGCCGCACCGCTCAACAGCGCCATAGAGTAGAGGCCGGCCATCAGCCCGGTGATCTTGGCGAAGTCGCGTTTGATAAGCCCAGGGAGCAATACGTTGATGATGGCGATGGCGCTGCCAATGACGATCGAACCGACCACCAGGCCGCTGACGTTCCCGGCGCCACGTATCAATAGCCCTGTGGACAACGCCGCCATCAATACCAAGATCGTGCGCTCTGTGCCTATTTTGCGGGCAAGCCAGGGCGCCACGGGCGCGAACAACCCCAGGCAAAATACAGGCAGGGTGGAAATTGCACTGGTGGCGGCAGGCGTCAGGCCTAGGTCGCTGGATATATCGGCAAGCACAGCGCCGAGGCTTGGGTACGCAGTGCGGAGGTTGAAGGCTACGAAAATGATGCTGCAGGCGAAATAAAAAAGCCGCGAACCCTTGGCAATTGTGCCAGGTTGCGGCAGCCCCCGTTCATTGCGAGCGTGCGCTGTCGCGTACTCCACACATGTCCTCCTTGAACCTTGGCATGGAAAAAGTCATACGGATAAAAAAAGCCGCACAGTTTCCTGTGCGGCTTGCTCGGTTACTTCTTGATGATGTTGTGTTCTGGGCCGTATGGGAACTTGGTGATGTTTTCAGCGCCGTTTTCGTTGACGATCAGAATGTCATGCTCGCGGTAACCACCCGCACCCGGCAGCCCTTCGGGCAGCATGATCATCGGCTCGATGGACACGACCATGCCAGGTTCCAGCACGGTGTCGATGTCTTCGCGCAGCTCAAGGCCAGCTTCACGGCCGTAGTAATGGCTCAGGGTGCCGAACGAATGGCCATAACCGAAGGTGCGGTATTGCAGCAGGTCGTGCTCGAGGAAAATCTCGTTCAACTGGTGGGCAATATCGCTGCAACGCATGCCTGGCTTGATCAGCTTCAGGCCGGCCTCGTGGACCTTGACGTTGACCTCCCACAGGCGCAGGTGCTCATCGGAGCAATGGTCGAGGAACAACGTGCGCTCCAGCGCGGTGTAGTAACCGGCGATCATCGGGAAGCAGTTGAGGCTCAGAATGTCGCCCTTGTTGACCTTGCGAGAGGTTACCGGGTTATGCGCGCCATCGGTGTTGATACCAGACTGGAACCAGGTCCAGGTGTCCATCAGTTCGGAATCGGGGAAAGTGCGGGCAATTTCACGGACCATGGCCTGGGTGGCATGCAGCGCCACTTCGTACTCAGGCACCTGGTCACGCAGGGCCTCAACCACCGCAGCACCACCGATATCGGCAACGCGGGCACCGTGACGAATGATGGCGTGCTCTTCAGCCGACTTGATCATGCGCATGCGCATGCATGGCGCGGCGACGTCCACCAGCTCGGCCTGGGGATAACGGCTGGCCAATTTGTCGCGGTTGACCAGGTTCAAGTGGTCGAACTCGATCCCGATACGTCCGGCCTTGGGCAAGGCTTGTTGAATCGCGACAAAGTAGTTATCGCGCTGCCAGTCGGTGTAGATGATGTTTTCGGTGCCCACGGTACGCCGCCATGGCTGGCCACCGTCGATGTTGGCGCTGATCGACACCACGGCATCCTGAGTCACCACCAGGGCATAAGGACGGCCGAACGAGCAATACAGGAAATCGCTGTAGTAGTTGATGTTGTGATAAGACGTGAAGACAGCGGCGTCGATATTGTTCTGGGCCAGGTAGCTGCGCAACTTGGATTGACGGTTGGCGTATTCCTGGTGCGAGAACGTCGGCTTAACTTTTTCGCCGTTTTGAATCTGTATTGTTTTCGGCATTTGCATGTCTTCACTCCTTGGTAGGTGATCAGTAGAGAGGCCCTGTTTTGGGTGCCACTGGAGATCATTCGAACAGATAAAAGGCGGCCTTTTTTGCGCGAATCCGACCCCTAGATGATCAGATCCGCCTTGCTGTAAACGCCGCTATGGAAAGGACAATATTGCCCGCCACTGCCGTACAGGCCTCGCTGCGGCAAGAACAGGCAGAGGTATAGATGAGGGGGAATGAAGGAGAGGAAACGCGCGATGTCGCGCCCATTGCAGGCGCGGATCAAGATAATTATCGAGGCAGGTTCAGCTCTGGTAGCGGGTGAACACGCGCTACGGGGACAACCGGGCAACGCCGATGAATTCGGCCAATTCGCCGACATCGAGCGTGCGGCAGGTCGGTTTGGTCAGCAGCGCCAGCGATTCGCGGACACTGTCGTCGGTACACAACTGCAATTCACTGCCAAGGCACAGAATCAGCACATCGAGGGGCTTGGCCTGGCTCAGTTGCACGGTGGCCGCCACGATGCCATTGTTGGCCTTCAGCGGCTGGCCCTCAAGGCTCAGTATCTGCCATTCGCAGACCACGCAGCGGGCCACGTCGTTGGCTTGGCGCAAGGGTTCCAGCGCAGCGGCCAAGGCATAGAAATCGAACCCTTCGGCCAGCAGGAAGCCAATACGCACGGCGCTGGCCAGGTTTTCGCTGGTTTCAGTCAATTGCTGCATGTACTGCCTCCTTCGGGTCAACTGGGCGTGGGTACGTCTACAATTGTCCACGCTGCCGCCCCTGCGCAGATGTCAGATATCGACCTCTAATTGCCACGTAAAATCAGCGCCCGCGCATCGTCCCACCCGACATGCACCCTCTGCCCGCTCTTGAGCCCAAGTAGGTCGTAATCCGCGTACGGCTTCTGCACTTGCAGTTCCAGCCCGTTGGCGGCTTCCAGGTATATGTTGACCATTGACCCAATGAATTCCTCCCCCATCACGGTACACGCCAGGCGGCTGGCTGTGGTCGGTTGCGCGGCGAGGTTGATATGTTCGGCACTGATGCACAGGGTGACCTCTTCCCCTACCGCAACAGATCGGTCTTCGGGCAAGCGTGCCAGAAAGCGACCATACGCCGAGTCCAGTTGCACCAGCCCGGTGTCGTCGAAGCCAAGCACAACGCCGCCAAGCATGTTCTTGCCGCCGACGAATTCAGCGACAAAACGGTTGTGCGGTTCGAAGAAAATATCCTTGGGCGTGCCAATCTGCTCAACCCGGCCACGGCTCATGATCACCACGCGGTCAGCCATGGCGAAGGCTTCGGATTGGCTGTGGGTGACATAGACGAAGGTGATGCCAAGGTCCTTCTGCAACCCAGTCAACACCGCCTGCATGCGCACGCTCAAGTGCGCATCGAGGGCACTGAGCGGTTCGTCCAGTAGCAGTATCGGGGGCTCGGTGACCAGTGAACGCGCCAGCGCCACCCGCTGCCGTTGCCCGCCAGAAAGCATGCTTATATCACGGTTGGCAAACTCGCCCAGGTCCAGGCGCTCTAGCCAGTGCAGGGCTTTTTTGCGCCGTTCAGCTTTGCCCATGCCGCGCATGCGCAAACCGAACTCAACGTTTTCAAGCACGCTCAGAAAGGGGAACAGCGCCAGGTTCTGCCACACCAGCGGGGTGTCCCTTTGCCAGGAATACAGGTCGTTGATGCGCTCGCCGTTCAAGCGAATTTCACCGCTGCTGGGCTTGTCGAGCCCGGCAAGCATGCGCAGCGTGGTGGTTTTACCACAGCCACTGGAGCCCATGATCGCGACGAACTCGCCCTTGTAGATTTCCAGGTTCATCGGTTCGACAGCGACGTAACTGCCGAATTGTTTGGTCACGTTATCGAATACCACTAACGGTTGAGTCATGGGGAGCTCCTGCGTCGGCATGGGATGTTCAGCTTTTTTTGCCGTCAGCCGGTTTCTTCTGCCGGCGCATGAGCAAAACCTGGGCAACGATCGTCAGCGTGATCGTGGTGATGAAAACGATCGTGCCTATCGCATTGATGGTCGGGCTGACCTGCCCTTGCAAAGTATTGAGGATGCGTACCGGGACTGTCTCGTTAAGGCCCGAAACGAACCAGGCCACCGCGAACTCGTCGAACGACACGGCCATGGTCACGAACAGTGCGGCGAAAATGCTCGGGGCGGTGAACGGCAGGATCACGTAGCGCATGGCCTGCCATTGGCTGGCGCTCAGGTTCCAGGCGGCGGCCTCCAGTTGCGGGGCCATCTGCGCCAGGCGCATGCGAATCACCGCCATGGCGAATGGTGAGCACATGACGATGTGGCAGATCATGACGGCATACAGCTCGCCGGACAGGCCGATTCGCGACAAGAACGCGAGCATCGCCAGGCCCAGAATCACCACCGGAATGGTAGGAGGCAGCAGTGCCAATGCCATGTACACCGACTTGCCAAAAAAGTGATAACGAAAGTCGGTATAGGCGGCAGTGAAGCCCAGCAGCGTGGAAACCAGCGATACCACCACACCGACGACCAGGCTGTTGTTGAAGGCTTGCCAGACTTGCGGGTCGGCGGCAATCGCTTCGTACCAGCGCAAACTGAAGCCACCCAGGGGCAAGGATGGGAAGCGGTCGACGTTGAAGGAAAACACGAAGCTGCCAATGATAGGCGTGAGGATGAACAAGAACACCAGGACGACGAAGCTGCGCAGCATGAAGTTGATGACACGATGTTCGTTCATGCGCGCCTCCTGTAGGCGTGGCGAACCATCAGGAACGCCGTGGCCAGCAAGGTCACGATCATCGTCGTGGCAATAACCGCCGCGCGTGGCCATTGCTGCCCCGATTTGGTCGTGTCGGTAATCAGGGTGCTCAAGGTTGGTGGTTGGCCGCCCCCTAGATAGAGCGGGCTGACAAAGTCACCGAAGGTCATGATGAAACAGAACAGTGCGGCGATGACGATGCCGACCCGCGCCGATGGAATCACTACCCCAAATACCGTGCGCAGACGGCCCGCGCGCAAGTTGTGGGCAGCTTCGATCAGCGTGCGGTCGATGTACATGAGGCTGAACAACTGCAGCAACACTACCAGCGGCAGGCACAGGGTGAAGTAACCCACATAGCTACCAAAACTGGTATTGAGCAAGGGCAACGGCCCAATCCCCAGCAACGCCAGGGCGCTATTGAGCAGCCCCTGGTCACTGAGAAAGACTTGCCAGGAATAGGTGCGCACCAGGTAACTGGTAAAAAATGGCGTGATCAACAACAGCACCAACCATTGCCGGGTCGATTCGCGGAACTTGAAGGCAATTGTATAGGCGCACGGAAAGGCTACGGCACTGATCAGCACACTGGCCCCCGCCGCCATCGCCCAGGTGTGCAAGTAGGCATCCCAGAAGTACTCGCGGCTGAACAGGTACTTCCAGTTCAGCCACTCGAACGCAGGGACCATGCGAAAGTTGCGCACCAGCCAAAAACTGATGGTCAGCAGAAACAGCAAGGGCGCTACAAAAAACAGTAGCTGCCAGACCAGTATCGGCAGCGACAGGATCAGCCCATACCCCGGTAAGCGCCAGGTGCGCTTGCCGAACTGCCCACGCGTGCGTGCAGGCTCCTCACTGGCGGGCAGTGGGGGCGATAGCTTGTTCGAAATCATTACGCCGCTCCTGTGTAGGCGCCATCAAGCGCCCTTGTACTGCGACCAGAAGTCGTTCCAGTCCTCCAGGCTCTGCTGCACGGGGAGCGCGCGATACTGAATACGCCCCTCGCGGATGTCGTCCATGACATTGCGCTGGCCCAGTACCATGCCTTGGCGTCTGGCTTCGGCAAGGTCGGTCTTGTTCAGCAACTCCCAGCCGCGCTTATTGGGAATCAGCGCCGGGTAAGCCTCCATCTTCGCCGACTTCACCTGGCCTTCAGGGGAGGTGATGTATTGAATGAACTTCTTCGCAAGTTCCGGGCTGTGGGCTTTCTTGGCGATGCAATAAGACTCGGTCCATTGCAGGCCGCCCTCCTCGGGTATCACTGTTTTTACCGGTGCCCCGGCACGCTGCAAGACCCCGGTAATCCAGTCGCCAATGCCACACATCGCGTGGATCTGGCCGTTTTTCAGGGAGGAGAAGGTACCGCCATAATCGGAGAACCCGGCCACTTGTCCGCGTAGGCTCATGGTTTTGTCCTGGAGCCTCTTCCAGTGCGCCGCGTCGATGTCGTAGGGCAGCCTGTTGCCATTGAGCAAACTGATCTGGCCCAGGTTTGGCAGGTGCCAGTCGAAGTGGCCGACCTTGCCCTTGAGGCTATCGTCCCAGAACACCTGGTAGCTTTTCGCCTTGGACTCCGGCAGCAACTGGGTATTGAAGGCGATACCGAGAAAGCCGAAGCGGACCATGACCGAATACAGTTCATCGCCCTGCCAGTGCCCTGGAAAGTGCTGAAACTCTGGGTAGAAGTCATCGAAGGGATAATCGGCAAGGTCCAGTCGCTCGATATAGTCGGCGGCGTTGAGTTGTTGCACATACTCGGCATCCGACAGGATCAGGTCGAAGGTGCCCGGTGGTGACTGCGAAATGAGCCCCAGCATGTTATCGCCGCCGGTGTAGTACTTGGCCCGCACCTTGACCCCATGCTCGCGCTCGAAATCCGCGACGATGTCGGGCGCGGCGTGGCCTGCCCACGCCAGTATCACCAGTTCTTTTTCGGCTGCGCCAAAGGTTCTGTTCGGAAGTACCCCGGAGAGCGCCGCCACACCGGCCAAAATGCTGCTGTTCTTGATGAATGTACGGCGTGAAAAATCGGCGCGACGCGTCATGGAGATACCCTCGGTAATCAAAAGTGCCTTGGCCCAGCCGCGCTTTCGCCCCGCTTCCCCAAGGTTTTCACCGCCTGTGTGATTACCGATTGCAGCAGATTGCCATCAGGGCAAGTTGTGTTTTTCCGACCTGTAATTTGTCAAATTCGCCCCCTGCCCCACCCGACCCACCTGGATCGCAGGTCCGTCAGCATTTGTCAAATTCAGGTCGGGAACTGACAAGTGAATGTCGTTGTGATCTGATCAAATCGTTGCATGTACTGGCTCGCTGCAAACGGACTACTTCAACGAATACAAGAATAAAGAGAGATAACCGATGAACGAAAGCGTAGTGGTTGGCGAACTCACCTGGCCTGAGTACGCACAGAAGGTAGCTTCCGGCAGCACGATTTTCTTGCCGGTGGGCGCCTTGGAGCAGCACGGTCATCACATGTGCATGGAGGTGGATGTGCTATTGCCTACCGCCCTGTGCAAGGCAGTAGCGCGAGAAGTCGACGGCTTGGTGTTACCCGCCTTGGCCTATGGCTACAAGTCACAGCAGAAGTCGGGAGGTGGCAACCACTTTCCCGGCACCACCAGCCTGGATGGCGCAACACTGACCCATACCATCCAGGACATCATCCGCGAACTCGCCCGGCATGGGGCGCGCAAGCTGGTCTTGATGAATGGCCATTATGAAAACTCGATGTTCATCGTCGAAGGCATCGACCTGGCGCTGCGCGAACTGCGTTATGGCGGTATCACCGATTTCAAGGTGGTCGTTCTGTCCTACTGGGATTTCGTCAACGCGCCGGCGGTCATCGAAGAGCTCTACCCCGAAGGTTTCCTCGGCTGGGACATCGAACACGGTGGCGTTTTCGAAACGTCACTGATGCTGGCCCTGCACCCTGAAAAGGTCGACCTGAGCCGCGCCGTCGACCACCCTCCGGCAAAATTCCCACCTTACGATGTCTTCCCCATCATCCCTGAACGCACCCCCGCCTGCGGAACGCTTTCCTCGCCTAAGGGCGCCAACCGAGAAAAAGGCGAGTTGATTCTGCGAGTTTGCGTAGAGGGCATTAGCAGCGCTGTGCGGGAGGCCTTCGACCTGCAGAAATAACACCGATCTCCAGCCCAGAGCAGCACCGCCGTTCGCAGTTCACCCTCCTTCAAGAATAAAAAGGGTAATTAGCATGTCCAGCAACTCAACTCTGGCCCCCGGCCTCAAGCAGCGCCACGTCACCATGTTGTCAATCGCCGGCGCTATTGGCGCCGGCCTCTTCATCGGCTCGGGGCATGCCATTGCTGCAGCCGGTCCTGCGGCAATTCTCGCGTACATCATGTCTGGCACACTGGTCGTTCTGGTCATGCGCATGCTCGGAGAAATGGCGGTGGCCTCGCCAGATACCGGGTCATTCTCCACCTACGCCGAGCGCGCAATGGGACGTACAGCAGGCTTTACCATTGGCTGGCTGTACTGGTGGTTCTGGGTGCTGGTCATTCCAATCGAAGCCATTGCAGCAGCGGCCATTCTGCATGCCTGGTTCCCTGCGATAGAAACCTGGGAATTCGCACTGGTGGTTACCGGTTTGCTGACCGTAACTAACCTGTTCAGTGTGGCGCGCTACGGTGAATTCGAGTTTTGGTTTGCGATGCTCAAGGTTATCGCGGTGCTAGGGTTCATTGCTCTGGGTGCATTGGCACTGACAGGCGCGCTGCCCGATATTTCAGTTAGCGGCGTGGTCAACCTGAGTCATGAGTTTGGTGGTTTCATGCCCAACGGCATGACCGCTGTCATCGGTGCCATGCTCACCACCGTGTTCAGTTTCATGGGTACTGAAATTGTCACCATTGCCGCCGCCGAGTCGAAAAACCCCTCCAAGCAAATCACCCGTGCCACCAATTCCGTGGTGTGGCGAATGGGGATCTTCTACATCGTCTCGGTGTTCCTGATCATCTCCATCGTGCCCTGGAACGACCCCATGCTAGTACAGGTCGGCTCCTATCAACGGGCCCTTGAGCTGATGAACATCCCGCACGCCAAGATGATCGTCGATATCGTCGTGCTGATTGCCGTTGCCAGTTGCCTCAATTCGGCCATCTACACCGCATCGCGCATGGTCTATTCGCTGAGCAAGCGCGGCGACGGTCCTCGCGTTCTGCAGCGCACCTCAGCGACGGGCGTGCCAGTGATTGCAGTGCTAGCCAGCACCGCAGTGGGCTTCTTGACCACAGCACTCAATTACTTCGCTCCCGACGAGGTGTTTTCCTTCCTGCTGGCAAGTTCGGGGGCGGTAGCGCTTCTAGTCTATCTGGCAATCGCTGTTTCGCAATTGGTTCTGCGTAATCGGATGGATAGCCAAGGTACTGCGCTGGACTTCAAGATGTGGCTGTTCCCCTGGCTCAGCTACCTGGTCATCTTCTCCATCATCAGTATCTTGACGATGATGCTGGTGATGCCAGGGCATCGCATGGAAGTGGTGGCAACTGGTGCGCTGGCGCTGTCCATCGTCTGCGTGAGCGCCATTTTCTCGTCTAAAAAGAGCACTTCGGCCACCGTGGCGAGCAAGCCTGCCTGACCAGGCCGAGTCGTTACCCACCCTGTGAAGGTGTTGCTTTCGCAGGGTTTTTGCTTTTCACCGGGGCGCCTCCCAATGCTTAGGCACTGCGTGTACTATCACTCTGACAAATGCATCAACCTAAACACAATGAATTGCCGATTTACGGCAACCAGACGCAGAGCACGTCATTTTTTTGCATTCAAGGAGTCGTATTGATGGGTACGTTAAAATCCTCGCCGTTGGCACCGGCATACCCTGTCAATGATGCCCCGCCGCTGAAAGTCGTCGGTTTCCTGATCATTCCCAATTTCACCACCATTGGCTTCGCCTCGGCGGTGGAAACCTTGCGCATGGCCAACCTGGCAGCACGCAAAACCATGTTCCAGACCCTGATCATTGCAGCCGACATGGAGCCAGTGAGTGCCAGTAACGGCATGCGCATCCTGCCCGATTTCAGTATCAAGGATGCCCCAAAGCTGGACATGCTGTTCGTGGTGGGGCCAAACCCGATAGTCTCCGACCACAATACCCGCCCCATCCTCAACTGGCTTCGCAAGTTGGCACATGACCAGGTGCCATTGGGCGGTATTTGCACAGGCAGCCATTTGCTAGCACGCGCCAATCTGCTCACTGGTTATCGGTGTACCATCCACTGGGAAGATATCGAGGCGCTAAAAGAGCGATTTCCCGGCATTATCATTTCCAACCAACTGTTTGAGCTTGACCGTGACCGTTTCACGAGCTCCGGCGGCGTGGCGTCCATGGACATGATCCTACAACTGATTGCCCGAGAACCTGGCGGGCGGGACATTGCCAGTCATGCGGCTGAACTGCTGTTATGTGATCGAGTACGTGGATCGCAAGAGCGCCAGCGCGTGCCTTTGCGGCAAAAGCTCGGCACCTCTCAGCCCAAACTCAGTCAGATTGTTACAATCATGGAAGCCAACCTTGAAGACCCGATGACCTTGGAAGAGCTTGCAGAACTGAATGAGATCTCGGTTCGGCAAATGGAGCGTTTGTTCCACAAGCATCTTCAAAACACACCGAGTCAGTATTACTTGGAACTACGCCTGACACGGGCTAGGCAACTATTGCTACACAGTGAATCCCAAGTGCGTGATATCGCCCTCGCCTGTGGTTTCATTTCGCCAGCACACTTCTCAAAGTGCTACAGTCGTTTCTTTGGTGTCTCACCAATCGGCGAGCGGAAAAAGGTAGTCTCTTCACTTCACTGAACAACCCTGTCGTTAGTTTTCGTGGCGCGGTCCAGGATTTCCTCGCCATGCTCCCCTCAGCTGGCCCGCAATGTGAGGGCATCCAAGTGAATGTGCGCTCCACGAGGGCGCCACCACAATTCTGCAGGGGAATCTCGGTCATTCCGCACAGTTTTGGACCATCACTTGGATCTGGCTAGATGTCATGCCATTCAGGACGAAGCGGACTACGCTTGCTACGCAGGCGCGCATTGATGATGTTCATGTCATTATTCCTTACCTCGGGCGATAGACATGTGCCATACCATAATAGCGATCGAAGCATTCATACGAAAAAGTGGATCGTCCAAGGATTTTCCACTCAGTTGTTCGATGCGCTGGATACGTTGATTGATGGTGTTACGGTGAAGTCCCAGGCGCTGGGCAGCCTTGAGCCCGTTGCCATTTTCCTTGAGCAAAGCGTCGAGGGTATGCACGAGTACTTTAGGGTGTTTACGGCCGGGCACGAACAACGGGCCGAGTGTCTTTTCGACGAAGTCGTCGATGAGCGTGCGGTCGACTACCCCCTGCAGCAAACCCAACACGCCCAACTCGTTGAAATCGCAGTATCCGCTCTCCGGGCGCAGTTTCTGCGCCACATTCAGCGCCTGGCGCGCTTCGTTGAGCAGTCGGCGGTAATGACCACAATCTTCAGCAACGCTCGACAGGCCCATGTACATATCCAACTCCCCTGCCACTCCGATCAGTTGCCGACGCAACGTGGTCAAGGCTGCCGGCAGGTCATCGGCATCCGCCAGCAGTAGCACGAAGAGGTCGCCCGGCATCTCTACCATCACCGTTCCCGGGCGGCTGCGACCCCAGGCTTCAAGTTGGTCTTCCATGGACTGGCGAGTGGCTTGCCACAGCTGCTCGCCTTGGGCCAAGCCTTGGCGCTCAAACAGCGTCTCGATACCTGACAAGCGCAGCACGACCAGTCGCCGTGGAATATCAAGCATCAGTTGCAGATGCGCAGCCCGCTGTCGGGCAATGGCCAGACTCGGGTAATCTCCGGTCAGCAACTGGCCGAGAATGTGGTTACGTGAGCGCCGCACTTGAGTCATATGCATCAGGGCCGTATCGATCAGGTGGGTCACAAACACCAACTTCAGCGGAGAGGGCTGCTCGATCAGCGACAATCCCAACTGTTCAGCACGAGCGATCACTGCAGACGGGATGCACTGGGGAAACGGGCCTCCAGTAAGAACCACCATCCCGGCAATACCCAACACAGCACCAGTCTCGACCAAAGTGAGTAACTTGCGTTCGTCACATAGGTAATTGATTTCCGAAATAAATACTAGTTCGCCGCCCATTTTACACGCGGTGATACCCTCATTTCCCGCCACGTAGGACCAGCATACTCGCCGTTGCAAGTAAAGCTCGCCTGCGCGGACCCTCATGTCTTCCAAGCCGGGCAGGTTCAGGACCTCACTCAGAGTCAAGCTCATGGCTCGACACCCGCCAGGCTCTGCATCTGACGCCCTCTAACTGGCTCGCACATGAGAATGTCGGGCTGTACCATGGCGTCACTGCTCGCCGAAGATATCAACTTTAGAAATTGAAGGAACATGCCAGTACTGCTCCTACGCCATGACCGAAAAGCGCATGCGGTTAAGTCTCAGCAAGCTCATCGACGACCATGCCGGGGACTTGTAATAGAGATGCTACCTGAAATCGTTCATGATCACTCCCTCGAACGGCGAGATGACTGCGATCAACAGCCCCAGGTATCGAGATGCCCTCCCGTACATTCCATCTACTCTCACGACTTTGGAGATAATCCCATCAAGCTTCATGCACTCGACGACCACGCGGACGTATGACCAAATTTCCGGTGGAGTGATGCTCACCCCCTATCCAAACGTTGCAGCTTAGTGCTCGCTTTCTCTACAATCTTTTAGCAACATTTACGTGACCAACCGAGCGGCCTCGCCCTGCTGGTGCTCAACACTGCCCGGTATCAAACGGCATCACTGACCGTGCCCGTCGCCGCACGCCGCTACACCTTGCAAGCGACCAACGCTGACCGACAAAACGGTGACGTTCAATGGCAGACTCCTCAAGCTCGGCACCAACGATGAAATGCCGACAATGGACTTTGTGCCGACCAAAACCGGCAAACTGGCCATTGAGCCGGCAAACGATAATTTCCTGAGCCTGCCATCTGCTGGAAATGAGACCTGCAATGGGCCTGCCCCGTGACAACGGACGCATTAGCATGTATTCGAGCATTGAATAGTTGGTGATTAGCAGTTCGGGGCAGCGCACCTGCATTTCTTCCCGCGTCTACGGAGCCGACGAGGACTTTCGTGAACAGCGCGAATGTGAGCGCCCGCTGAACGTCTATGGCTATTCGAAGTTCCTGTTCGATGCAACAGGTGCGCCGGCAGTTCTGTTGGCAGTAGCCGCGCCCAACCATTCAATGATGTGGCCCTGGCTGTGATCAATCGGTTGCGCGGGCAGCAAGGCCAACCCTCGTTGTCACTTGATATGGCCTTGCTGGAAGGCATTCTGGAGTACAGCGAATTTCCTGAACATTTGCGTGGCAAGTACCAGTGTTACACCTGCGCCGACCTGGAGCGCTTGCGCGCTGCCGGTTACACGGCACCTACAATGGTAGTCGAGCAAGGCGTGGCCCGCTACTGCGACTGGTTGCAAGGTCTTCAAAGACCGCCGCCTGCTCCAGTCAAGCAGGCAGCGTGATCGTGCTCAACGGCTACTTGAAACAGTATTCGTAGAGGCAAGTCTGGAACCCGTACTTGAGGTCGAACTTGCCATCGAGCACGTTGTTTTCCTTCGCGTACTGGTCCCACGCCACGAGCATTTCCTTCAGCTTGCCCGGCTCGGCCTGGGCCAGGTCGCGGCTTTCGGTCGGGTCGCTCTTGAGGTCGTACAGCTGCCACTGGGCGGTGCCGTAAGGTGGATTGACCAAGGTGATTTTCCAATGGCCCTTGCGCAGCGCCTTGCGGCCGAACAGTTCCCAGCCGATCTGACGCTGGGCCATGGCCCGACCTTCAAGCAATGGGCGCATGCTCTTGCCGCTGATGGCTTGCACCGGGCGACCTTGGAATGTCTTGCCCAGCGCCGGCACCCCCGCCAGGTCCAGCAAGGTTGGCATCAGGTCCATCACATGGACCATGTCGTTGTTGAGCGTGCCTTGCAGGTGGGCCTTCTTCAGCATTTTCGCGCTGATGATGGCTGGCGCGCGAATGCCGCCCTCGTTGGTGAACCCCTTGAACAGCGGATACGGCGTGGAGCTGACCTGGGCCCATTGTGCGCCATAGTCGGCATACGAGCCTTTGTGCCCGATGTTTTTCAGGCTGTTGTCGAAGTCCTTGGCCAGCCACTCCTTGTTGCCAGGCAGGTCGATCGGGCTATTGCCATCGGCACCGTTGTCAGAGATGAACACGATGAAGGTGTTGTCCAGCTTGCCGTTTTTCTCCAGGTACGTGAGCAGTCGGCCAATGTGGTAGTCCATGTTGGACACCATCGCCGCATAGATCTCCATGTTGCGCGCCTCACGCTGGCGCTGTTCATCGCTCAACTGGCCCCAGCTCGGCAGGCCCTTGGCCATGGGTGTGTTGGGCGTTGTGTTGGCCGCGACAATACCCAGCTGCTTCTGGCGCTCCAGGCGGGCCTGGCGGATCGAGTCGTAGCCGGCGTCATAACGGTGCTTGTACTTGTCCAGCCAAGCGTCTGGCGCATGCAGCGGCCAATGTGGCGCGGTGTAGGACAGTACGGCCATGAACGGCTTGTTGCTAGCTTTGTCGGCTTCGATGTAGTCGATTAGCCGATCGGTGTAGAACTCGCTGGAATAGAAGCCCTTGGGCACTTCCACCTGCTTGCCGTCTTCGCGGTAGATCGCCTTGGGGTCTTGGGCAATGATGGCGTGCTGGTCGTCGAAGTGGCTGGCACCGCCTTGCACCAGAATGAACGAGCGGTCGAAGCCGCGCGCCTTGGGGCTGGTCTCTTCGGTGCGACCCAGGTGCCATTTGCCGGTGGTGTAGGTGTTGTAACCTGCATCCTGAAGCACCTGGCCTACCGTAACCATGCGCTCGTTCAAATACCCTTCGTAGCCAGGCTGGCCTTTCTGGAACGGTTGCAGCAGCTCGCCCATGTTGCCCAGGCCCGCCACATGGCTGTCGGCGCCAGAGAACATCATTGCGCGGGTCGGCGAGCACGTGGGCGCCGTGTGGAAGTTGCTCAGGCGCACACCATCGCGCGCAAGTGAGTCAATGTTCGGGGTGCTGATTTCGCCACCAAAACTGCCCAGGTCGCTGTAGCCCAGGTCATCGGCGACGATGATCAGAAAGTTCGGGCGTTCATCTGCGGCCATGGCCGTGTGGCTGCATATGGCAACCATCAGAGCAAGCAGGCGTGTCTTAAACGAGCTCATGAAGCGTGTCCTCGGTTGTTATTATTGGTGTGCTTGCAAGTATGCGGATGGCCCGCCGCTCGCCGATAACGCTTCAGCGCAAGCGCTTATGCATCCGCGTGATTATTTGCCCCGAGGGCTAGGGCAGTGCCCGCTCGACGTTCATCATCCCCTTTATTTTCCGGGGGCGCGCACCCACTGGCAGGCAAGAGGTGGGGCACATGAAGCAAGCTCGTTGGCACGCAGCGAATGTCACCCGGGGGATGGCCCTGCTATGGCTGTGCGCATGGGCCGGCGGGCTGCTTGCCGCCCCGTCTCAACCGCCACAGCGCAAGCTGGACGACGGCTACGTCGACCCAGGCCAATGCCAGGCCTGCCATGCTTCACAGGCGCAACAGTGGTCCCAGTCACATCACAGCTGGTCGATGCGCAAGCCGACCGCGGACAATGTGCGGGGCGACTTCGCCGATCAGGCCTTTACGGACGCCGCCGGCGTAGAGGTGAGTTTCAGCACGCGCAATGGCACGTTTTACGTCAATGCCGAAAACGAACAGGGCCGACGCCAGGACTTCGCCGTGGCCTACACCTTCGGCGTTTATCCCCTGCAGCAATACCTGATCGAACGCCCTGGTGGTCGCTTGCAATCGTTGACCGTTGCCTGGGACAACCGCGCCAAGGCCGACGGTGGGCAGCGCTGGTTTTCGCTCTACCCCGGCCAGCGCTTCACCCCGGACGACGCCCTGCACTGGACCGGCCGCTCGCAGAATTGGAACGGCATGTGTGCCCAGTGCCACTCGGGCAACCTGAAAAAAGGCTACGACGCCAGCCAGGACAGCTTCGCCAGTACCTGGAGCGAGCTGTCGGTGGGTTGTCAGAGTTGCCATGGGCCGGGCGCTCAGCATCTGGCATGGGCCAAGTTGCCGACGGCGCAGCGCCAGCTCGCCAACAATGCCGGCGCACGCGGTTTGCAGGTGGACTTCGGGGCGCGAGCCAAGGGTTACGAAGTCGACCAGTGCGCCCGCTGTCACGCACAACAGGAAACCCTTGGTGTTGGCAGCCAGCCGGGTAAATCTCTGGTGGATAGTGCCTACCCTACCTTGTTGACCCCTGGCGCCTATCATGCCGATGGCCAGCAACAGGCTGAGGTGTTCGAGTATGGCTCCTTCGTGCAGAGCAAGATGTACGCCGCCGGCGTGACCTGCAGCGACTGCCACAACCCGCACACCGGCGAGTTGCCCGCCCAGGGCAATCAGTTGTGCGCCAGCTGCCACAACCCGCAGGGCAACCCGCGGTTCCCCACGCTGAAGAAGAAGGACTACGACAGCCACAGCCATCACTTTCATGAGCCTGGTAGCCCCGGCGCGCAATGCACCAACTGCCATGCGCCCGAACAGAACTACATGGTGATCGACGCACGCCGCGACCATAGCTTCCGCCTGCCAAGGCCCGACCTGACGCCGATCACCGGCGCGCCCAACGCCTGCACGCAATGCCACAAAGAGCGCTCGGCACAATGGGCCGCAAACGAGATCAGCCAGCGCTTCGGCCCGCTGCGTAGCGAGCATTATGGCCCGGTGATGCAAGGCGCCCGAGCGCACGATCCGCAAGCAATTGCCCTGGCCGCAAAGTTGGTCACCGACGCGACACGCCCGGCGATCGTCCGGGCTTCTGCCGCCGACGTCCTGAGCGGCGTCGAGGGGCCTGCGCTGGATTCGCTTGCCCTCGGGCTTGCCGATCAAGATCCACTGGTGCGCAGCAGCGTGGTGCGCGCCATGGCCAATGCCGACGATGCGCAACGCCTGCAACACTTGCCTGCCCTGCTTGATGACCCGGCACTGGCGGTACGCGATCAGGCGGCTCGCGCCTTGGCCGACCTGCAGGCGCAACTGCCGACCGCCCAACGTGACCGGCTCGGTCACCTGCTCCAGGACCACTTTGCGCGGCTCAGCGCCAACGCCGACTTGCCGGGCACGCGATTCAACCTGGCCAGCCTGCTGGCACGTCAAGGCAATGAGGCACAGGCACTGGATCAATATCACCAAGTCCTGCGCCAAGATCCGGACTTCACGCCCGCGCGCGCGGCACTTGCCAGGTTGCTGCTGACTCGCGGGCAATCCGACCAGGCCCTTGAAACACTACAGGCCGGCTTGCAACGCGGCGAGCAGCGCGCCGGCTTCAGCGAGCTGGCCTATGCCATGGGGCTGCTCCAGGCCGAGCGCCAGCAGCCCGAGCAGGCCATCGAGTGGCTGGAGAAAGCCCTGCCCGGCCAGCCGCTGAACCTGCGCCTGTATTACAACCTCGGCTTGCTGCGCAGCCAGCTCGGCCAACCTGAACAGGCGCGACGCGTGGTAGTGGCCGGGCTTGCTCACGCAGCGCAAGATAGGGATCTTTTGTATGCAGGCGCCTATCTGGATGCGCGGGCAGGCAACTGGGCCTCTGCATTCGCGTTCTTGCAGCGACTGTTGATGCTACAACCGCAGCACCCCGAGGCGCGTCGCCTGCTGGCTTATGTACAGCAGCAACAGCAGCGTACGCGCACCATGGGCGCGAATCGATGACCAGCGAAGCCGCGGCCAAGACTGAATACCACTGGATCAAACCAGACAGACAACAAATAAAGGTTACGGTGATGAATACGCCCCTTTACAGCGGCCTGCCCACTGCTGGCGACGCCCGCTCGGCCATTCCCTTTGCAGCCGAGCCCTTGCTGCGCTCGCGCAATGTCGAAGACGCCGAAGCCCTGCTCAACAACCACCTGGAGGAACGGCGGATTCGCCTCGGCGGGCGAGGCACGCTGG
The DNA here is from genome assembly GCF_001320965.1 of Pseudomonas sp. NBRC 111143. Classification (NCBI taxonomy): domain Bacteria; kingdom Pseudomonadati; phylum Pseudomonadota; class Gammaproteobacteria; order Pseudomonadales; family Pseudomonadaceae; genus Pseudomonas; species Pseudomonas sp. NBRC 111143. The sequence continues at coordinate 24,784 of NZ_BCBT01000021.1, forward strand.
ATATCGACTTCACCTTGCAGACCTTGCCGCAAATGAAGCTGTTCGGCGCGTGGTGGGGGCGCGAGGTTCGCGTGAGCTCAAGCCCGTTGAGCTGTTGGCATGGCATCCTGCCTTTGCACGGCGCGATCAGCAACCACCTCCAGGGCTTGCAGGCGAACGCGGGTGAGCTATTGGTGTTCAGCCCCGGGCAGGAAGTGGACGTCACCTGGCACGAAGGGACCAAGGCCATCGTCATTGCCTTGGATGCGGCCTTGCTGCTCAACCACCTGGAACGTCACCATCAGGTTCACCATGCCCAGAGCCCGACGCAGGCGTTGTTGTTCCAGGGTAATAACCCGGCCATGCGCAGCCTGGGCAACCTGCTGCGCATGGTCGACAGCGAAAGCGGCAACACCGCTGGCTTGCTAGCAACGCCCTTTGGCCAGTCCCACGTGCAGCACCTGTTTTGCGAAAACCTGCTGCACCTGCTGCCCAGCCTGTACAGCGAACCACCACGGCGCCTGTTGCCGGGCACCGTGAAACGGGTGGTCGATTTCATCCACGCCAATCTCGAACAGCCGCTTTGCATCACCCAACTGGTGACTGTCAGCGGCACCAGCCGACGCAGCCTGGAACAGGCGTTTCGCAACGGTTTGGGGACCAGCCCGCAACGCTACATCCAGCATTGCCGGCTACTGGCGATGCGCAAAGTGTTACTGGAGCACCAACCGGGTGAAGTACAGTTGTCGGCGCTGGCCTTCAAGTGGGGGTTTGCGCAACCCAGCCACTTTACCGCCGCCTACAAGCAAGCGTTTGGCGAGCTGCCCTCGCAAACGCTGGCCAGGTCAGATTGATGGGAAGGCCGCTGCAGGCGCAGCGGCCAGCTCGGCCAAGGCCTACCAGAATTTCCAGGTGTAGGTCGTGATCAAACGGTTCTCATCGTAGTCATTGCCATGCTTGAACTGCGCGTGGATGTTGCGCCACTCCACGGCCACGCCCTTGAGCGGGCCGCTCTGCACCACATAACTCAGAAACAGATCGCGCTCGTTTTCGGCGGTTTGGCTCAGGTCCCCACCGCGATCGATGCCCGTGCCGCGCAGGTAACGGGTGGTCAGGTTGAGGCCGGGTATGCCCATGGCCACGAAGTCATAGTCGTAACGCGCCTGCCATGAGCTTTCGTTGGGCCTGATGAAGGCCACGGCCGACCAATTGACCAGATACGGTTGCGGCACGAAGCCGTTCAACGTCGGGAACGCACTCTCGCCGAGCATGCGTTGATAGCCCACACCAAAGGCGTGGCCGGCTTTTCTCAAGGTGGTCATGGCGCCATAGGAGCGGTTATCGATCTTGCCGTACAGCGCGTCACCGTCTTCGTTGTGGTTGAAGTAACGCAGGTCGGTCTTCAGGCCGTAGCCTGCGCCCAGCTCGGTGTTCAGCGTCAGGCCCAGATAATGCTGCTGGTAGATACCCTCCAGCTGTCCATAAAAGTAGCTGGCAGCAAGGTTGGGGCTGAAGGCGTAGGTGGCGCCGGCGAAGTTCAGGCCATCGCTGGTATGACGGGGGCCGTTGGGGCGGGTGAACAGGTACAGCTTTTCACGGTTGGAGGATTCACGGGTGCTGATCCCGGTGAATCGCCCACCGGTCAGGGTGAGGTTGTCGATCTCGTTGGACTTGACCGTGAAACCATTGAAGGTCGTCACCAGTTGCCGGGAATCGTCCTGGAAGGCCACCGGCAAGGTCGGCCGATGCTCGCCGACCCTCAGCTCGGTCTTGGAATAGCGCACCTTGCCGGTCAGTGCCGCCCGGCCATATTCCCGGGCTTGCTCCCGTGAGCTCTGGCTGTAGGGCAAGACACTGTCAGGGCCACGACCTGAGCCGCCGTCCAGGCGATAGGCGTATTGCGCGGCGGCATCGACACCGAACGAGAGCGGGCCCTGGGTATAACCGGATGTGAAACGCAGATCCAGGCCCTGGCTCCAGCTGCCATCGCGAGAGGTTCTCGGGTTTTCGCCCTTGAAATCACGGTCTACGTAGAAGTTGCGCAGACCCAGGTTCAACTGGCTGTCTTCGACAAAGTCGGCTTGCGCGGCCAGGGGCATCATCACCCCGATCAGACCCACCGCCCTTAGATGTTTTCCAGCAGCGTACGCTGCGCGCGGCACAGTTGCGTGTTGACCGTTCATGGATGCCTCTAAACATTTTTATTGTTGTAGAGGTCCAGTATCCGCAGTCCGCTTACAAGCCGTTATCGCCTGCGCGTAACGACTAACTGCGCAGCGCAGAAAATCCGCCTTAATCCGCCGCTAGCTGCCCTTGAGCCGATAACTGACTTGCGCGCGGCTCATGCCCAGCATCTGTGCCGCCAGGGTGATGTTGCCGCCCGAGCGCTCCATGGCCAGATGCACCAGTTGCAGCTCGATATCTGCCAACGGTGTACTGAGCACCTTCTGGCTCCCGGCGACGAACGCCAGCAGCCCCTCCAATACCGGCTCTCGAATGTGCGCTGTGGGCTCGATTACCTGCCTGGCCGGCTCGTCACGGCGCTGCCCCCCGGACAAGCGCCCCTCAGGTGTCAGGCCAATCGCCGTGGCCATCAAGGGCGCGCCGATCTCGGCCAAGTGCACCAGGTCGATGACTTCGCCCTCACCGGCACTGATCACGCCCCGCTCGATCAGGTTCTGAAGTTCACGGATGTTCCCTGGGAACCGATACGTGAGCAGCGCGTTGACCAGCCGGGTGCTAAAGCCCGCAAGCCGACGCCCATGGCGCTGGCTGAAATGACGCAGGAAATAGCTCATCAGCAGCGGGATATCTTCACGGCGCTCCCGTAACGGTGGCAGGTGGATGGGAAACACGTTCAAGCGATAGAACAAATCCTCACGAAAACGCCCGGCCTCGACTTCGCGGCGCAGGTCCAGGTTGGTGGCGGCAATGACCCGCACATCGACCCGGATCGGCGCCGTGCCGCCTACCCGCTCGATTTCACCTTCCTGCAGGGCGCGCAGAATCTTGCTCTGGGCACTCAGGCTCAAGGTCGCGATTTCATCGAGAAACAACGTGCCACCATTGGCCCGCTCGAAACGCCCGGCACGCGAGCGGTCGGCACCAGTGTAGGCACCCCGTTCGACACCGAACAGCTCTGCTTCCACCAGGTTCTCCGGCAAGGTCGCGCAGTTGAGCGCCACCAACGGCCGCTGCTGGCGTGTGCTGGCTTGGTACAACGAGCGGGCGAACAGCTCCTTGCCAACGCCCGATTCCCCGGTCAGCAGCACGGTTGCCTGGGTCGAGGCCACGCGCTGCAGCATCTGCGTGGCGAGCACGAAAGCCGCCGAGATGCCCACCATTGGCTTGCCGTCGATAGGCGCCTCCAGCTCGGCTACCTCCGTGGCGCTACCTGAAGCATAAGTACTGCGGCTAAGGAAGTCGTCCGGCATCAGGTAGGCCAGATCGACGTCGATGTCGTCCCACTGATCGGCCGGCTTGCCTACAATCCGGCACGCCGGGTGCCCCATCGAGCGGCACTCCTGCTCACGGAACACGACCAGGCGACCGAGCAGTGACGAGGCATAGCCACTGGCATAGCCGATCTCCATCCAGCAGGCCGGTTCACCACCCAAGCCATAGGCCGCAATGTGCTCATCGTCTTCGAGCGAGTTGTGCCAAAGGAACTCGGAGTAGAAGTGGCCGACACCTGAATCGATTTCAAAGCGCACCACTTCGACATTGACCATCCCTTCAAGCATGTGCAGGCGCGGCCCTGCACTGTAGAGGCTGGCGTCATCACCCTCTGGCCATTGCGCGCTGACCTGGGCCGCGTCCCGCGCACCGGCCTGCCAGCCGATGCGCGTCAACAGGCCTCGCGCCTTATCGAACCCGAGCGCCTCGATCAGTTCGCGGCGCATGGCGCCGAACGCGGCGCCTTGCAGCAGCATCATGCGCTGGCCGCACATCCAGACGCTGCCTTCCTGCGGGGAAAATGCCACCGTCTCCGCCAACTGTTCTGCCGATGGCAGGCCACTGGCGCCAAACTGGCTGGCGCGGTCGACGATCAGGCGCTTCTGCTTGCCAAGCATCTGCTTGAAGAATTCTTCGTCGGCAGGACGACCGGGCTGGGTGGGTTTGGTAGGCGTCATGAGCAATCAGCAACGAACAAGTGAGTAGCTTGTGAGTATGCCGAGCCCTCGCGCCGGGTCAATGCGCGAGCGGTCGGCGTAAGCGCGTAGGCACTCGATCTGTCCGATAGCCGCACACCTTCTGTCTTTCTACAGGCTGACTTCGTCGATTTTTCTGCATGAATTTATGCAGGCTTCGTCGAAAATCATACAGTAACGACCGCTTGTCAGCGCCAGCTTTATCCCTCATCCCATTGAATTCATTGATGAATATATCTTTTCGAAGCATTGGCACGGTTGTTGTTATGCAGCGCAGGTGCACTTGATAAAAAAAATAGAGGTGACCTCCCTATGACGCTTTCCCACTCCCCTGCCTATCAAAACCTGCACTTGCAGCCCCTTGCCGGTGAATGGCGAGCCGGCAGCGCCGATCAATCGCTGGAGGTGTTCGACCCCTTCACGCAGAAGCGATTGCTGCAAATCACCCTGGCCAACCGCGAAGACCTCGATGCCGCCTACCGCAGGGCCCGCGAATGCCAGCTCGAGTGGGCGGCCAAAGGCCCCGCCGAGCGCAGCCAGGTCTTGCTCAATGCCGTGAAGATCTTTGACGACCGCCGTGAAGAAATTATCGACTGGATCATCAGCGAGTCAGGCAGCACGCGGATCAAGGCGCAAATCGAATGGGGCGCCGCACGCGCCATCACCCTCGAGTCGGCCAGCCTGCCAAGCCGCGTGCACGGGCGCATCATGGCGTCCAATGTGCCCGGCAAGGAAAGCCGCGTCTACCGGGTTCCCCTGGGCGTGATTGGCGTGATCAGCCCCTGGAACTTCCCCCTGCACCTGACCGCACGCTCCCTGGCACCTGCCCTGGCGTTAGGCAACGCCGTGGTGGTCAAGCCGGCCAGCGATACCCCGGTCACCGGCGGCCTGCTGCTTGCGCGAATCTTCGAGGAAGCCGGATTGCCGCCGGGTGTGCTCAGCGTGGTGGTGGGGGCCGGCGCGCAGATCGGAGACGCTTTCGTCGAGCATCCGGTGCCCGCGTTCATTTCCTTCACCGGCTCGACCCAAGTCGGGCGCAACATCGGCCGCATCGCCAGCGGCGGCGAGCACCTCAAGCACGTGGCGCTGGAGCTGGGCGGCAACAGCCCGTTCGTGGTCCTGGCTGATGCCGACGTCGAGCAGGCCGTCAATGCTGCCGTGGTGGGCAAGTTCCTGCACCAGGGGCAAATCTGCATGGCGATCAACCGCATCATCGTCGAGCAACCGTTGCTGGAGGCCTTCACCCAGCGCTTTGTCGAGCGGGTCAAGGCCCTGCCTTACGGCGACCCGAGCAACGCCAGCACGGTCATCGGGCCGGTGATCAACAGCAAGCAACTGGCGGGCCTGCAACAGAAGATCGTCACTGCCCACGCCGAAGGCGCCACCTTGCTGGTGGGTGGCGAGGCTCAAGGCAATGTGCTGCCGCCTCACGTCTTCGGCAACGTTACCGCCGACATGGACATCGCCCGTGAAGAAATCTTTGGCCCCCTGGTCGGCATTCAGGCTGCACGTGATGCCGAGCATGCCCTAACGCTTGCGAACAACAGCGAATACGGGCTCTCCAGCGCCGTCTTCACCTCCAGCCTGGAGCGCGGTGTGCAGTTCGCCCAACGCATCCACGCCGGCATGACCCACGTCAACGACATCCCGGTCAATGACGAACCCAACGCGCCATTCGGCGGCGAGAAGAACTCAGGTTTGGGGCGTTTCAATGGCGACTGGGCCATCGACGAATTCACCACCGACCACTGGATCACCCTGCAACACGTGCCCAGAGCGTACCCGTTCTGACCCGGCCCTTTGCCCATCCCACCTACAACAAGAATGGAGTACGAAATGTCTTCACTTCGCGACGGCTCCGTGATGAAACGGACATTGGCCGCCTGCTTCGCCCTGCCCTTGCTCGTGCTTGCCAATAACGCCGCTGCCGATGGCGATGGTGTTTGGAAAGGCGGCGAAAATGTCTACGCCAAGGTGTGTGGCCACTGCCACGAACACCAGGTCGGGCCGCAAATCACCGGCCGCCAGCTGCCGCCGGGGTACATCACTGCGATCGTGCGCAATGGTTTTCGCGCCATGCCCGCCTTCCCTGCCTCGTTCATCGACGACAACGCGCTGCAACAGGTTGCCGAGTACATCTCCACAGCATCCGCGCCTGCGCCCAACCCAGCCGGAGGCAAGCCATGAACGTCGAACGCCGATTCGTGCTCAAAGGCATGGCATTGTCCAGCCTTGCCGGTATTGCCATGAGCAGCGCAGGCATCAGCGCGGCCAACAGTGCCCTGGGCACACAACCACAACCGGCGCGTCCAACCCTGGTACTGGTCAGCAGCGCCGCCGCGCAGGCGGCTTTCCTCCAGGGCGTCAACGCAAGCCCCGCCGGCGAGCAGGTCAAGGTCCGGCGTACCGACCTCAGCCTGGACTTCATCCTTGGCTTTGAAAAACGCCTGCGTATCGCCACACCGCAACGCATCATCGGCCTGGTCGACGATGCCAGTGCCGCACTGATCGTCGACCTCGCGCGCAGCGCCGGTGCGCACGTGCAGTGGCTTGGCCAGCACCACGCCGCAGCCCACGCTTCACACCACCGCCTGCTCAGCGGCGAAACGGCCAGTGGCTGCGCCCCGCAACTCGGCCTGAGCCTGAACGCCTGCGGCGCAGGTTTCAGCCTTACCGAGCATCGCCTGCGCGGCCAGCAGCCCCCCCTGCGCGCGTCGGCTGCCGGCCGTGACAAAGGCGCCTCGGACCAATGGGCGGCCACACTCGGCTACGCCCTCGCCACCCTGGGCACCACGCACATCGGGCAAGCGCCTGTGGTCGACAACCGGTCGGCGGCGCTGACCGGTCATTTCGTTTCGTTTTCGATCGAGGCTTGAAGGAGCTGTAAGACATGACTGAGCAAAACACAACCACCCTGCTCCCGCGCGGCGTCGACCTCGCCAACTTCGATCAGGCCATTGCCAAGTTCCGGGCCCTGCTGGGCGATGAAAACGTCCTGATCAAGGACGATCAGCTGATCCCTTACACCAAGATCATGATGGCCGTGGACACCGCTGAGCACACCCCGTCCGCCGCCGTCACCGCCACCACCGTCGAGCAGGTGCAAGGCGTGGTAAAGATCTGCAACGAACACAAGATCCCGGTGTGGACCATCTCCACCGGGCGCAACTTCGGTTATGGCTCGGCGGCCCCAAGCCAGCGCGGCCAGGTCATTCTCGACCTGAAGAAGATGAACAAGATCCTCCATGTTGACCCGGAACTGTGCACGGCCCTGGTCGAGCCGGGCGTGACCTACCAGCAGTTGTACGACTATCTGCAGGAACACAAACTGCCGCTGATGCTGTCGTTCTCCGCACCGTCGGCCATCGCCGGGCCGCTGGGCAACACCATGGATCGCGGCGTGGGCTACACGCCCTACGGCGAGCACTTCCTGATGCAGTGCGGCATGGAAGTCGTGCTGGCCAATGGCGACGTGTACCGCACCGGCATGGGCGGAGTGAAAGGCGACAATGCCTGGCAGGTGTTCAAGTGGGGTTACGGCCCGACCCTAGACGGCATGTTCACCCAGGCCAACTATGGCATCTGTACCAAGATGGGCTTTTGGCTGATGCCCAAGCCTCCCGTGTTCCAGCCGTTCGAGATCAAGTTCGACAACGCCTCGGATATCGCCGAGATCGTCGAATTCATCCGCCCGCTGCGGATCGCCCAGGTCATTCCCAACTCGGTTGTCATCGCCGGTGTGCTTTGGGAGGCCGCCACCTGCAATACCCGGCGCGCCGACTACACCAACGAGCCGGGGGCGACGTCCGACGCTATCCTCAAACAGATCCAGAAAGACAAGAACCTCGGCGCCTGGAACGTCTATGCCGCGCTGTACGGTACCCAGGAACAGGTCGACGTCAACTGGAAGATCGTTACCGACGCCCTGAAGAAACTGGGCAAAGGCCGCATCTTCACCCAGCAGGAGGCCGGTGACACCCAGCCGTTCAAGTACCGTGCGCAGTTGATGTCCGGGGTGCCCAACCTGCAGGAATTCGGCCTGTACAACTGGCGTGGCGGCGGTGGCTCGATGTGGTTCGCGCCGGTGAGCCAGGCCCGAGGCAGCGAGTGCGACAAGCAGCAGGCACTGGCCAAGAAAACCCTCAACAAGCATGGGCTGGACTATGTCGGCGAGTTCATCGTCGGCTGGCGCGACATGCACCACGTCATCGATGTGCTGTACGACCGCAGCAACCCGGAAGAAACCCAGCGCGCCAATGCCTGCTTCGCCGAACTGCTAAATGTGTTCGAGCAGGAAGGCTACGCCGTCTACCGCGTCAACACGGCCTTCCAGGATCGCGTCGCGAACAGCTACGGCCCGGTCAAGCGCAAGCTCGAGCACACCCTCAAGCGTGCGTTGGACCCCAACAACATCCTCTCGCCAGGCAAGTCGGGCATCGACCTCGCCAACCCATTCTGAATGTTCTTGAAGCCCCGCCATACCTGACGTGGCGGTTAAATCCGAAGGAAATGAAATGAACCCTGCACAACTGCTGGTTGCCAGCGCCCTGCTCCTGGTCGCCCCCTTGACGCTGGCCGAGGGCGATGCCGCTCAAGGCAAGGCCCTTTTCGCCACGCAATGCGGTTTCTGCCACAGCACTGAACAGGGCAAGAACCTGATGGGCCCCAGCCTGCTAGGCGTGTTCGATCGCAGTAGCGGCCAGGCGCCCGCCTTCAACTACTCTGCCGCACTGCAAGCGGCCAAGCTGAAGTGGGATGACGCCAACCTGGATAAATGGCTGACCAAACCAGCGGAGCTGGTACCGGGCAACATGATGATGTACCCCGGGCAAGCTGACGCTCAGAGCCGTCAAAACCTCGTTGCCTACCTCAAGACACTGAAGTAAAACCAACCGCCAGCAGGGGCCTGGGCACCTGCTGGCGAACCGCATCGACGTATCAGCGCGGGCCCTGCCCGGATTCATCGGGCGCCTCAGGGGGCTGGTACTGCCTGGGTGTCAGAACAGAGGCAGTAGCGTTTTCACTTGAAAAGACCAGGAACGCCAGGTGGGTCTCATATCGATCGAGTACATCGTCGATGACCTGCTGTTTGGTCAGCCCCATCAGGTCATAGCCACCAGACCCGGTCTGTGTATACACCTCCAACCGATAATAGACATCGATCTCTCGCGTCATGCGGCCGCTGAACATGGGCACCGGCGCCTCGACGATGGCCACGTGGTAATGGAAATCGCGGAACGTATCCATCGAGACCCGCAGCAACGGCTCCTCGAAACCATGGCTGTTGACCACATTTTCCCGCATGACGTCATAGCCCTGATTGCGAAACTCAGCCGCGACCTCATCCAGTGCTGGCGCAACCATACGGTTGAGGAACTGAGTGGCCTGGCGCAGCGATGGGAATGCCCGCAAGTGCTCGAGCCGCTGCTTCCAGGAGCGCTCCGGGACATGCCCCCCGATAGCCGCCATGGAGGGGCGACGCAGCACTCTCCCCTCGCGCTCAGCGCGTTCCATGCGCAACACCTTGTAGAACGATGCCATCACCAGGTAAGCAATGATCGTCACCGGTAGCGCAAAGATCAGCGTGGCGTACTCCATCGTCTTGACCCCGCCCGCAACCAGCATCGCCACGGTGAGCATGGCCGTGAGCAATGCCCAGAAGATGCGCAGCCAGCTTGGCCCGTCGTGGGATGGGTCGGGAATCGAGGCAGAAAAATTCGACATCACCATTGCCCCGGAATTGGCGCTGGTGAGGTAGAACAAAAGACCTGATAGCGTCGCCAGGCCAATCAGGAACATTGGGGCCGGGAACATCTCCAGCAGTGCATACCAACCCCGTTCAGGGCTGTCCATCGCCAGTTGGGCAAACGCAGTGTTGCCCTGAAGTACCTGAAACAGTGCTGAATTGCCAAACAGCGAAACAATGATGAAATCGCACAGCACCGGCGCGGTCACTGCCGCCAGGACGAATTCGCGCAACGTGCGCCCCCGCGAAATCCGCGCCAGGAACACACCAACGAATGGCCCCCAGGCCAGCCAGAAGGCCCAGAAGAACAACGTCCAGCCCGCCATCCACCCGGCCCCATCGGGCGAGTAGCCGAAGGTTTGAAAGGTACGCGCGGGGAACGTGACGAGAAATTGCCCGATGTTCGACACCAGTGCGTTCAGCAGGAAGGCCGTCTGCCCGGTCAGCAGAATGTAGAGCATCATGGCCACGGCGCTCCACAGGTTCAGCTCGGCGATCCAGCGGATGCCACGGTCGACCCCGGAGGTGGTAGCCGCGATGGTCAGTGCCACCGCCCCCACTACTAGCAGGATCTGCAAGGTAAGGCCCTGCTCCAGACCAAAAATCAGCGCGAAACCCACGCTCAGCAGTACCACGCCGATGCCCATCGATGTGGCGACGCCAAACACGGTACCGACTAACGCGATGATGCTGATACCATCGCCCAACGGGCCGCGCACGCGTTTGCCAAACAGCGGATAGAGCGCGGCACGAATCGACAGCGGCATGTCCCATCGATAGGCAAAGTAACCCATGGCCATGCCCAGCAAGGCATACATCGCCCAACCCGCGATGCCGTAGTGAAACATGGTCCAGATCACTGCGTCCTGCATGGCCTCGGCAGTCCCGCCGGTGCCGCTGGGCGGGTGCAGATACTGCACGACCGGGCCGGTGACCGAATAGAACAGCATGTCTATCCCGACCCCTGCGGCAAACAGCATGGCGACCCACGTTACCAGCTTGTACTGCGGCCGCGAGTGGTCGGGGCCGATGCGCACGTCCCCCTCCTTGGAAAAGGCGACCCACAGCACGAACCCGATCACCAGGGTCATCGTCAGTACGTAGTACCAGCCGAGGTTCGTCGCGATCCAGTCGGTAGTCTGCTTCATTGCCACACGTGCAGCATCGGGCATGAGGATCGTGGTGATGGAAAACGCCAGTATCACTGCTGACGAAATCAACAGGACGCTCCAGTTGATATGCGCCTCACGATGCTCGATGAGTTCGTCATGGCCTTTGCTCAGGTCGCTGCGCGATACGGGGGTATCGTCATCGTCGCTCGGGCGCCTGGACAGGCGATCGGTACCGCCAAATTTGCTGCGCTCAAGCGCAGGGATCGATTTTACGCCTCCTGACGTGACCGGATCGACACCGTCGCGGTGCTGGTCTGAAGGGGGTTCGAAGGGCATGAGCTTTCTCCTGTTGCGTACTTCACTTCAACGCCTCCTGAGAGGGATAGGATGATCGGAGGCGCGGATTCTCTCTATTCTGATGGCACATGTGACTTCACTCAGGGTAGTCGCCCTGAAGGTAGATTCGGCAGGACTCATCGCGAAAAAGACTGCCGCGATGGCAGAGCGTCCTGCAGCAGCGAGTGCCAATTGAAAGCACTCCTCAAGATTTGGCCTGAGCCACCTTGCGTGGCTTAGGCGGGAATCGAACAGCCCCGCAGTTACAATTGCAACGCTTCAACCCACATCAGCGACCTGCCAGGTTCGGGCATGTCGTACTTACGGTGAAACGCCAAGGTACCATCGGGCTTGATGCGGAATACGGCGATATTGGCTTTCTCCGCTTCGGTTGCCGTACCGCGCTGGACTTGCCCGCCTTTCTGGTTGCCCACGATGAACCATTGATTACCGGGCGCCACACTGATCGTGCGGGCCTCTACCCCTTGCGTGGGGATATGTTGCAAGAGCTTCGGCTCGCCCGTTTTTGCATCCAGTACATACACCGCTATATCGTTTTCACCATGCTTGAACATCGCGGGTTTTTCCGTCGTTTGAAGCTCATCGGAGCGGTTGGTGACGTAGAGATACTTACCGTCTGGCCGCACCAGAATCACCCCGCCTTTCTTGATGCCCTCATCGGCCTCGGCATGCCAGTGTGGGTCGAGGGTACTGGTTTTAAATACGGGCCTGTTGGCCAGTCGTCCTTCCTTGGTCAACGGGTAGGTGTAGAGACTGCTGCCCCGCTCCATTGCCAGGTATGCCAAGGGTGCCCGAGGGTGGTAGGCGATATGGCGTGGGCCAACGGAGGGAGCAAAGGTTTCGACCCCGGCTGGGGTCAGCTTGCCGCCCGAGTAGGCAAACGCTGAAAGGGTGCCCAAATCTTCGGGCCGGCTTGCACTCGGATCATTGCCACGACCAGGCGCAATCACGAATTTATCGTTGGGTACTACCGTGACCTGGTGGGTGAATACGCCCGACTTGATTGGTTGCGCCTGTTTGACCTGGGCACCGAGACTGCCATCTGGCTGCAGTACATGAACCGTCACGGTTGGCGCCAGGTTGTAGGCCAGCAATGCATGTGTGCCATCGCGATCGAGGGTCAGGTAGATCGGCCGTTGCTCCAGCTTCACAGGTTCGCCCAACGGCATGAGTTGCCCCGTAGCATGGTCGATAGTAAAAGCACTGAGCATGTGAACATCGCCAGGGTTAGCTCCATTGATGTTGCTGGACGCCACATACAGGTGCCGATTGCCCTTGTCGGCAACGGCGAACTGCAACGGAGCTGGCAACTGAACCACCCCATTTTGCGTGAGCGAGCCATCGGGCGCGAGGGCATAACCCAGCAGTTTGTCTCCGAACCCTGCATAGATTTCGGTCATTGCCTGGGTATTTGCCGCCAGTGCCGCATGGGAGGAAGAGGCCAGAACCCCTGCCAGCAGAAAACTACAGGGCTGTAATTTGAATCTCATTACCTGCTCCCCTTCCTTAAAGTAACGTCAGTGGGTAAACCACGATCAGCCGATGCTCGTCGAAATCCTGCCCACCCTGATAATCACGCCTCACCGTGGCGCTGCGCCACTTGAGCACCAGGTTTTTGAACGTACTGGTCCGTACTGAATAGGCCACTTCCGATTCGCGTATCCACTCATTGCCATTGCGGTCGGCTGGCGAGACATCGATGTCGCGCCCCTGGATAGTGCGCTGACCCCAAGCACCTGATCATCCCACTGTTCGTTTCGCTGCTGGCGAAGGCCGCCGGGGCGTTCATGGACAGCAGTTCGAGCAACCTCACGCGCCCGGCGCAGATGTACTTCCGCCAGTTCCTGCTGGCCTTTGGCAGCACGTTCTTCCTCGGCCCGTCGATGGCCCTGGGCATCAGCCATGTGCGCACCAACCCGCGCAACCTGGTGAGCTTTTCGGTGCTGTTCGGCATCTGCAACAACCTCGGTGGCCTGATCGGCGCGGCGCTGCTGGGTACCTTCCAGACCTGGCGCGAGAAATTCCATTCCAGCCACCTGATAGACCGCCTCAGCTACCTCGAACCACTGGTCAACGCCCGTGTGCAAAGCGGCGGCGCCGGTTATGCCGGGATCCTCGCCGACCCGGCACTGCGCAGCGAGGCCGGCATGCGCGTGCTGGCCAGCGCCGCCACCCGCGAGGCCAACATAATGGCCTACAACGACGTGTTCGTGCTGATCGGCAGCATCGCCGTGCTGACCATGATCTGGATTACCATTCGCGGTTCTTGGCTGCGGTATGTCGCCCGCCAGGCCGCTTCATCCGACTCCACCAGCGGTACTGCCAGCCGATGACCGAAGAAACCCGCACCACGACCACCGCCGCCCTCGCCGAAACCCCGGAAGGCAGCACGCCGCCCAGCGAACCGACCAGCCCGGTGCGCACGCGGCGGGTGCGCATCCTGTCTACGATCAGCTTCGCCAGCGTGGCCCTGGTCGGCATCCTGGTAGTGCTCTACGCCTGGAACCTGCCGCCGTTCAGCAGCACCATCGAAAGCACCGAAAACGCCCTGGTGCGCGGCCAGGTGACAATCATCGGCCCGCAGCTGAGCGGCTATATCGTCGACGTGCCGGTGCATGACTTCCAGTTCGTCAAGGCTGGCGATCTGCTGGTGCAGCTCGACGACCGTATCTACAGGCAGCGCCTGGCCCTGGCCATCGCCCAGCTACAGCAGCAAGCCGCGCTGGCCAACAACCTGCAGCAGCGCAACAGCGCCGAAGCCACCATCGCCCAACGCCAGGCCGCCATCGGCGACGCTTCGGCCCAGGCGACTAAGGCCAAGGCCGACCTCAGTCGCAACCAGGCGCTGGTCAGCGATGGCTCGGTGTCGCGCCGCGACCTGGACCTGGCCCGCGCCAGTGAGGCCGCCGCCGTCGCCAGCCTGGCCCATGCCAAGGCCGCGCTGGAGATCGCCCGCCAGGACCGCGAGACCGTGATCGTCAACCGCGCCTCGCTGGAGGCTTCGGTGGAGAACGCCAAGGCGGCCGTCGAACTGGCCCGTATCGATCTCGACAACACCCGCGTCACCGCCCCGCGCGACGGCCAGCTGGGGCAGATCGGCACGCGCCTGGGCGCCTACGTCAACTCTGGCGCACAACTGATGGCACTGGTGCCCGACACCCTGTGGGTGATCGCCAACATGAAGAAAACCCAGATGGCCGACGTGCGCATCGGCCAGCCGGTGACCTTCACCGTGGACGCCCTGAACCACCTCAAGCTCTACGGGCATGTGCAGCAGATCTCGCCGGCCACCGGCTCGGAGTTCGCCTTGCTGCAGGCCGACAATGCCACCGGCAACTTCGTCAAGATCGCCCAGCGCATCCCGGTGCGCATTACCGTCGACCCCGAGCAGCCTGACGTCGCACGTCTGCGTCCCGGCATGTCGGTGGTGGTCAGCATTGATACACGAGCAGAATAATGACGCGGCCTGCCTCGGTCCTTTGCAGGCCCCCGAGCGGCGTCAAAACTTGACGCGTTCGCATAATGCGTGAAGAACCAACCTATCGCTTCGATGTCACCATCAATGGATCCCAAAAGTGATCCTTTGAAATCAGGCTCGCTAGACAGAGGCACAGATCACGCTGCCCCCGCCAGCGATTCCAGGACGAACGCAGCTGGAGGCTGTGTGCCATGATCTCGATCAGAAGCTCTTACCATCTCATCGATGCCGCCATTCTCTGGTGTGACCTTGCCGACCACGAAGACGAGATTTTACGGGTCGACCTCTCCTACCCCGGCAGTCTGCTCAAGCATTTTCCACAATGGCCGATCCTGCACCTTTATGCGGAGTGCATCTACGACGCCATTGTCAGCGGTGAGCTACCCGCGACCTGCCTGGGCCGACCGATCACTGCTGACAACCAGGTAAGCCGAGAGTACTGGTCCATTCAGCGTGCTGATCTGCTGGTCTGGTTCGCACGTAATTACCCCAACGAGAAGCCCGCCTTCTTGTTCTCGCAGAGCCTCGACCATTTGAACTGCGTCAGTCTCAATGCTCATTTGGTACAGGAAGCAGAGCTCGCTGCTGCTCAGCGCACGATCGACAAGCTGCGCGACGAGCTTACAGCAAGAGTTGACGAGGTGACAACGCTCACCGCGTGTAACCACGAACTGACAGCGCGACTTGAGGCCCAAGGCATTCCTTCCGAGGCCTCCGAAGGCACGAACAACATGCTCGTGGGCACCATGCTGGAAGTGACATTGGGTAAATCCAAAGACGGCCGTGTGCAATCGGCCTACAAGTCCCAGAGCGCTCTGGTCGACGAGATTCTACGCCGTTTTCCTGGTCTGCCTGGCCTGAGCAAAAGTACCCTTGATCGGCGATTTGCCGACGCTCGCCGTCATCTAGCCCAGGTAAAACGGGGCTGACACCGCATTGTCAGGCGATGCTCGGCATCGCCTGACAATGTTTTTCCTCCAGCATCGACCTTCACTGACTGTCACATCCCACTGCGCACCACATGGTGCTACGGAGTGACATCATGCAACAGATCAGCCCTGCCCCGCTGCCTGCCGACCGCCACATCATGCGCCGCGATGAGGTGGAACTGAAAACCGGCTTCAAACGTTCGCACATCTACAACCTGATGAAAGCCGGTCTATTCCCCCAATGCCGGCGCATTGGTACCCGCGCCGTCGGCTGGGACTCGCTGGAGATCGAGCAGTGGGTCCATGATCGACTGTCGGTCAGGGAGTAGCGTCATGGACGTCCTCTCGCTGATCTCGACCAAGGGCGGCGCGGGTAAAACCACCGTCGCCGCCAACCTGGGTGGTGTGCTCGCCGATGCGGGCCTTCGCGTCCTGCTGCTGGATCTGGACAGCCAACCGACGCTGTCCAGCTACTACGCCTTGCGCGAATCCCGTGAGGCTGGCAGCTACGAACTCATCGCGCAACGGCTCACGGCCCCCGAACAGGTGATTTCCGCCACCGTCATCCCGCACCTGGACCTGATAGTGTCCAACGATCGCGCCGGGCACATCAGCACTCTGCTGTTGCACGCGGCCGATGGTCGTCTGCGCCTTCATAATCTTCTGCCAGCGTTCGAGGAGCTCTACGATGTGCTGATCATCGATACCCAAGGCGCGCGCAGTGTAGTCGTGGAGATGGTGATCCTCGCGTCCGACTATGCCCTGTGCCCGGTCCCCCCAGAAATGCTCGCCGCACGTGAGCTGCGACGCGGCACGCTGGCGCTGTTTGAAGAGTTGGAGCCCTACCGCTACCTGGGCGTTGCCTTGCCGTCGGTGAAGCTGTTGCTCAACCAGGTCAAAGCCAATCGCCGTGACACCCGCTTGATCATGCACAGCCTGCAGGCGTCCTTCCAAGGCGACCCGCATGTCAGCGTCTGCACAACGGTGATTCCTGACCGTGTGGCCTACCCCAATGCCGCCTCGCTCGGCCTGCCGGTGCACCGCGTCGAGCCTACTCCACCCTCTGGCAGCCGAGGCCCTTGCGGCGCGGCGGTCATGCTTGAGCTGGCCATCGAGCTGTTCCCGCAGTGGGCTGAGCGACTTGTCGGCTCGGACGCGCCTCTGCCCGGCCAAGCGTCAGTGATCGACCGCCGACTCAACCGTCGCGGCTGATGGGAGGTTTTGCGATGAAGCCGCCCTCTTCCGAAGACATCACGCGACAGTTGCAGCAGGCGCATTTTCCACAGAAACATGGCCTCGACAGCTCGCCCGTGCCGGTCGGGGATACACCGTTGGTGGTCAGCCTGGAGCAATTGCGCCCCTACGAGCTCAACCCGCGGGTGGTTCGCAACCCGCTGTATGACGAGATCAAAGCCTCGATCCGCGAACGCGGCCTGGATCAGCCCCCTGCGATCACCCGCCGTCCGGATGAGCCGCATTTCATAATCCGCAATGGCGGCAACACCCGTTTGAGCATCCTCGGCGAACTCTGGCAGGAAACCCGCGAGGAGCGATTCTTTCAGATCCACTGCCTGTTCCGCCCTTGGCAGTCCGAGTCGCATGCCTTGATCGGGCACCTGGCCGAAAGTGACCTGCATGGCCAGCTCACGTTCATTGAGCGATCGCTCGCGGTGGCAAAACTCAGGGACATGTTACAAGAGCCCGATGCCCCTCTCAGTCAGCGTGAACTGTCCACACGCTTGAGCAAGGGCGGCTACCCGATTTCACAATCGCATATCAGCCGCATGTTCGACACGCTCGAACACCTGCTACCGGTCATCCCGCAGGTGTTGTATGCCGGGCTTGGCAAACCCACCATCGCCCGGATCATTAACCTGCGGCGCCGGGCGGAGTCGATCTGGAATCAGTATTTGGGGGACGTTCAACACTTCGCACTGCTCTGGTTCGAAGTGCTGTCGGCATTCGACAGTGATAAGCCCGATCTGAACTGGGGTGAGCTGCAGGATGAGCTGATTGCCAGGATGGCGGTGCAGTTGAAGCAGACGCCCCGCCTGCTCGCCTTGGAAATGCATCAGGAACCGCTTCGCTCAACGCCGCCTGCGGAAACGCCTCAGCCGCTGCCGCAAGCCCCACAAGGTGAGTGCTCCCCCCAGCTGCCTGTCGAAGATGAAGCACAATCGGCGCCTCAATCGCCCGCACCGGAGCCGATGAGCAGTGCGGACAACACTGCGGCAGCCGAGACTCCACGCCTCCCAAACATCCGCGAGGCGCTGAGTGATGACGATCCGCTTGCTGCGAGGGTGCCAAACGCCCTTGATGCCGGTGAGCCCTCCCTGGGTTCCGCCTCACCTCTCGCACCGCTACAGGGTGACATCACTGCATTGCGTGAGCGTTGTGCCGCCCTGGCGACAGACCTGGCGGCATATGCCGATGCCAGTGCCATGGTCACGCCGCACGCAGAGGGCTTGGGTTTTACCCTTACGCTGGAGCATGGCGAGCAACTGAGCCCTAGACATACCGGCATTCAGCTACTGCTCTCAGCCCTGCTGCGCTTGCAGGACGACGTGACTTCGCAACAACGTCAGCAGCTGCCGGCTGCGCTATTTGGCCAATTGCTGATTGGCACCTACGACCTGCCCTTCCCCGAGCGCCCTGCCCTAACCGTGGGCCTCGAACGACTACCCGATACCCAGCTGGAGCAGCTGTTCAGCCTGATCCGCCACGCCCGGCAGTTGATCGACCTGACGCTGTCGTCCACGCGTTAAGTGAGGAGCCGCCTCATGAGCACGACCTTCAATCTGTTGAACCATGCGATGTTGAACCAGGTGCTGCATGAGCTGCGCCATGGCCGTCTGCAGCGCTGCAAAGCGCTGGGCCTGGCCGACGAAGACATCGAGGTCCTGCAATCGCTGCCTCCGACCACCCTGTCCCACTTGGCGCATTCATCAATCGCCTGGGTTGAGGTCAAGGTTGATATCACCGTCCTGCGCCGCCTGATCGTCCAGGCCGAGCGCGACGAGCAGAACGAACGCCTGATCAACCGGGCACTGAAGCTCGGCGCGAGCTCGACTATCATGTACCGCTGTTTCGGCCTGGACCATTCGGAAACGGCGTTGCGCCGCCGAATACTGAAAATCGAAACCCACCGCGGCCGGCCGGTCCAGCTCAGTGAAGCCCAGGAGCATGCGGTGTGGAACCGCTGGAGCCAGTTACGGGCGGAGGAGCCAGACAACGATCCACTGGACACGATGATGATGCTGGCCGAGGAACAGCACATCAGCCTGACCCAGGTCTGGCAACAGGTCGAACTGTACGGAGGTACGCCATGCTGAGCTTCTACGAAGTGGACTGGCAGGACGTGGTGCGCCAGTGCTACGACGCCCTTCGACGCCGCAATGAGTTTCAGGCCGCCCAGGCCCAACAAGCGGCTGCTGCGGAGCCCGCGCTGCGCACGATCTACTACGGCGACAACAATCCCTTGCCGCAGGCCTTGCTACTCGATCGTCGACTGACCCCGCTGGAGCGCAACACCTGGCAGGTGCTGCGCTGGCTGATCACCGAACGCCAGGTTAAAATGCCCCGCTACCAGGACCTGCAACCCTACCTGGCAGCCAGCCCCTGTGGCACCCAGGCGTCGCGCGAGACCATCGCCCGCGCACTGAACGTCCTGCGTACCACCCGCTGGCTCAGCCTGGTCGACCGCTCGCGCGATGCCCAAGGCTGCCTGCGCGGTTGCATCTACGTGCTGCACGGCGATCCGTTGACGGCGGCCGAGCAGCTTGAGCTGGACAGCGGCTACGCGGATCTCCTGCAACAGAACCTCAGCCACGCCACCAAGGGGGTGCGTGATGTGACGCAGCATGTGCTGGCCGAAATTCAAGCCGACCCGCAAGTCGTCCAAGGCGACAAGGACAGGCTGGGCGCACTGCCGCCGACACAGCAACACTCGCTGCTGCTGATCAACGAAGCCGCGCAGGCGCAACATTCCGAACCTGGCCTGCTCCACCCCGTTCGGAATCCTCACGCCTCGGCCACCGATTCCGAACTGTGCGGCAATGCACCGGATTCGGCTGTGGTTCGGAATGCCGACGCCGGCCGTACAGTACAGAAAGACCAAAGCAAAAAAAGTACAGTACTGGCACAGGTCGAGTTTGGTCGTGCACGCTGGCCTGAAGATTTACCGCTGAATTCGACCGAGCGGCGCATGGCCTCCCAGGCGATGCGCCAGCTCGAACCGGAACAGCAACAAGCGGTGATCAATGAAGCGGCGGTGCGCTGCGCCCGCGGCGAGATCCGAAAACCGGTCGCCTACCTGATGGGCTTGATCAAACGCGCCTGCCAAGGCGAGTTCACCCTGTGGGCCGCGCGTACCGAGGAGGTCAAGACCTCAAGACCGACTTCAAATCCAGCGAGGCCTGTGCCAGCAGAGCCTCCCAGCGAACGACCGAAGCGCGGTGGTCAGCGCACCGCCTCGCCCCTCGCCCTCTCCTGCCTGGAGGAACTGAAACAACGCTGTCGTGGTTCGCTTGCGCCGACCTAGGGGTGGATCTCGGTGGACTTGATGCCCATGCCATTGAATCCACCGAGATCCACCGCCTGAAATTACGAGCGGACCACCTTCATGTTGATTCGCGTCGAACCGCACTAATCGGCCCATCGTCGGCGTCATTCCGACGGCGAGGTACTGGCGATGACCGATCACTACCAGCTCAACCTGGGCTCCCTGCGCAGCAGCATCACCCTCACCTTGCATACCCATCATGCGGCGCGGCTGTGGCAAGGCCGCATGGGCCGCGAAGGGGTACACGCGATCATGGGCATGCCCGGTTACATCGGCGTCACCAACCTGCTCAAGCACGCCAGCAGCCAGGATGACCCCTTCGCCGACTGGTTCATGCTGCAACTGGAGGACAAGCTGCTGCAGGCCAAGGCCGAACTGCGTGCGCTGACCAAGCAGGTCAGTCGGGTGGAGCGCGCCCTGCCCACCCAAGTCGACATCGGCGACAACCTCAATATCCATCCCGTCACCCTCCCCCTGTTCATCGGCAGCCAGCTTGGCTTTCTCGCGGTCTACCTGCTGACCGACTACGACGCCCTGGTGCGCCGCGTTCTGCTCGCCCACCACACCGCCTTAATCGGCCGCCCCGACATGGAAACCTGGATCGATCGCGGCGCCCACGAGCTGCGCAGCCTGTTCGGTCTGGCCCAGCGCTACCGGCTGGCAGGGGTCAGTCGGGATGACATGGCCGCCAACAACGCCCGCGCCCGTGAAGCGATCGACAAGTTCGGCACGCCACCAAGCAAGATCCTCGAGGGCAGCCACCGCTCCCAATTCGCCCCGCCCATCACGCGGGGTACCTCAGAACCGCTACCCGCTGGGTCGGATCAACACGACCAACCTGAGGTCGAAGCTCTCCCTGAGCCAGAAGAACCGGCCGAAGGAGGTGAGGCATGACCTTGGCCGACGCGATTGCCCGGCGTTTGTCAGCAGATGTCTATCGTGAGTTCGCACAAGGTGCCTCCCTAAAAGGCCTTTTAAAGCCTTTTAAGGGTAAGGGGGAGCTGCAGCAGTTCGCCGAGACGATCCTGCGCCTGCGCACCCAGGTCGCCGAGTTGATGGCAGTGATGCTGGCGATCATGGCGCAGCCCCCGTTCTCGTTGCTGGAACTGCGACTGGTCGTGCAGCACAGCGCGACCGGCACCGACTTCCTGCGCTGGCGCAGCCCGGACTTTCAGCGCATGGGCGTGCAGGTGTGGCAGGAGGCGGTGGTTCATCCGCATCTGCACCCTGAACTGCGGCAGGCGTTGTATCAGCTGGAGACCAACCGGGTGGTGCTGAACCTGCAGATGAGCAGCCTGCAGTCACTGTATCGCCAGGCTGTCGCCGGTGCCGGCAAGCTCGAGGCCGCCGAACTCGCCCTGACCCGTTCCCCCACCGAGGAGTGACCCGCATGAGTACGTTGTTTGTAGGTGAAGGCAACATCGGCAGTGTGCCGGAGTTTCAGGAGTTCAACTCCAACCCGGATGAACCACGACGCCTGCTGCGGCTGAACGTCTATTTCGACAACCCGGTACCGCGCGAGGGTGGCTACGAGGATCGCGGCGGCTACTGGGCGCCCGTCGAGCTTTGGCACCGCGATGCCGAGCATTGGAGCACGCTGTACCAGAAAGGCATGCGCGTCCTGGTCGAAGGCCGCACGGTCAAGGAGGAGTGGGAAGACAGCGAGGACAACGCGCGGGTGACCTTCAAGGTCGAGGCCCGGCGCATTGGTATCCTGCCGCATCGCCTGGCCTCGGTCTCGATGCGTGAGAAAGCTCAAGACACTCCCAGCGCCACGCGTAAAGGCGGTGGCAAGAAAGCCCCGCGCAAGGCCGGGTGATCCGTGGAACTCAGTGGAATCACTGCGCCCTGCGCGATACCGCAGGGGCTGCGCCGCCCAACCGGCGAGCAGTACTGGCCCCTCTAGCGCGTTCTATTGGGTCGGGGTTTACCCCGCCGTTCACTCTCCAGCAACTGCTTCACCTCCGTCAGGCACTGATCCAGGGCAAGGAATGCCCGCCAGTGCGCCGGACTCTCCTGAACCCAGGCAATCAAGTGCGCGCGCGCCTCCCCATTCTCCGGTTCCAGTTGCGTGGCCATGAACAGCTCGTAGGCCTTGATCGCTAACTTGTCTGCCTCACTCTGGTGGGATCCGTGCAAGTTGAAGCCTCCGTGTGGACGGGCGGGTCCTGCAGTTATTTTTCGTGATACGCCTCATAGGGTTGCCAGTCAACTCTCTGAGCCGCTCATATCCTTGGGTGGGTAGTCAACCATATGGATCGAATTGGAGAGCGCCCCGTTGCCCGTCAAAGAGCCTAGCCCACATCACATTGGCCGCCAGTTGGCGAAGTACCGTCGCGACCGTGGTTTGACCCAGGAGCAGGTCGGCGAACACCTGCGCATTACCGGCGAGGCCGTCTCGCGTCTGGAGCGTGGCCTGGTGGAGCTGTCCGTGACGAAGTTGCTGCAGTTGGCTGACCTGTATGGCTGCCCCGTCGATGAGCTGCTGCTGGCCATCAGTCCTCGCCCCCAGGACCAGGGCCAGCAGATCACCGCGATCATCAAGGAGCTGGGCGATGCCGATAAACAGTTCGCCCTGGAGTTTCTGCAAACGCTGGCCACTCATCTTGCGCAACGCAAGTAAGGTTTTAGCCCTGCGCTGAAACGTCGAACCGATCCCTCCGTTTTCGGCTTTACCCTGGCGCTTCACGGCCACACCCCCACCCTGTCGGAAACCACCGAGAGGGCCCGCATATGCGCCTGTTCATCTGCGAGAAACCGTCCCAAGCCCGTGACATCGCCCGAGTACTGCAGGCCAGCTGGCGCGGCGATGGCTACCTGCAGGGCCAGAACGTCACCGTCACCTGGTGCATCGGCCATCTGCTAGAAACCGCGCCCCCTGAGTCCTATGGTGATTACAAACGCTGGTCGTTGGACGACCTGCCGATCATCCCCGATCACTGGCAGTTGGTGGTCAAGCCCAAGGTCGCCAGCCAACTGAAGGTGATCGACCAACTGCTGCAAAGGTGCGCTGAGGTGGTCATCGCCACCGATGCTGACCGCGAGGGCGAGATGATCGCCCGGGAGATCCTCGAGCGCTGTCAGTATCAGGGGCCGGTCCTGCGTCTGTGGCTGTCCGCCCTGGATGAAGCCTCGATCCGCCGGGCCTTGGCCGCCTTGCGTCCGGGCGAACAGACCCTGCCGCTGTACCACTGTGCACTGGCCCGCTCCCGTGCCGACTGGCTGGTGGGCATCAACCTAAGCCGGCTGTTCACCCTGCTCGGCCGCCGCGCCGGCTTTGATGGTGTGCTGCCGGTTGGCCGCGTCCAGACCCCGACGTTGCGCCTGGTAGTCGAACGCGACCGGGCCATCGCGAGCTTTGTGCCGCACCCCTTCTGGAACGTCGACGCCCAGTTGGTGGCAGACGGTGTTAGTTTCAAAGCCAGCTGGCAACCTCCGGCTTCGGTCTGCGACGATGAGGGCCGCTGCCTTGATGAAGCGGCCGCCAGGCAAGCTGCACTGCGCCTGAGCCAACACGGAACGGCCCGTATTGGCACCATCGAGGTGGAACACGTCCGCGAAGGGCCGCCACTGCCGTTTGATCTCGGCACCCTGCAAGAAGTCTGCTCGGCCAAGCTCGGGCTCGGCGCCCAGGAAACGCTGGGGATCGCCCAAGCCCTCTACGAAACCCACAAGGCCACGACCTACCCGCGCACCGATTGCGGCTACCTGCCCGAGAGCATGCTGGATGAGGTGCCCCGCATACTGCATGCCCTGGTGGCTCCCAGCCCTGCGCTCGGTCAGGTCATCAAAGCGCTGGATCCGTGTCGCCGCTCGCGCGCCTGGAACAGCAGCAAGATCACCGCGCACCACGGGATCATTCCGACCGCCATCAAGCTCGACCTCACTCAGCTGTCTGAGCGCGAGCAGGCAGTTTACGCGCTGATCCGCGCCCGCTACCTCGCTCAGTTCCTTCCTGAGCATGAGTACCTGAAAACCCAGGTGTTGCTGCACAGCCAGGCCGACCAGCTACTGGCCCGGGGCAAGCAGATCCTGGTGCGCGGTTGGAAAGCGGTGATCAACGAAACCCACGGCAATGAGCCCGGCGAGCAGACTCAACGGCTACCCACACTTCGAGAATCCGTTTCGGTGGCGCTGACTGACGCCGCCGCCATTATCCAACGCACACACCCCCCCAAGGCCTACACCGAGGGCACGCTGGTCAAGGCGATGAAAACCATCGCCAACCAGGTGGCCGATCTGCGGCTCAAGCAGACGCTCAGGGAGAGCTGCGGCCTCGGCACCGAAGCCACCCGCGCGGCCATCATTCAGGGGCTGATCGACCACGGTTATCTGACCAAGAAGAAACGCAGCCTGGCCGCCTCAGCCGCGGCGCACACCCTGATCGAAGCAGTGCCAGCGGAAGTGGCCGATCCGGTGCTGACGGCGCTATGGGAGCAGGCTTTGGGCCGAATTGAGTCGGGCCAGTTGAGCGTCGAGACCTTTCTAGCCAAGCAGTCGCAGTGGCTGACCCGCTTGGTGCGCAGCAACGCCTCGCTCACCCTGCAGCCGCCCCCATCGAAGGGACCGCTCTGCCCGGTGTGTTGCAGCGGCATGCGCCAGCGCAAAGGCCGTACTGGCAGCTTCTGGTCCTGCATCCGCTACCCGGACTGCAAGGGCACCAAGCCGGTAACTAAAGCCAAGCGCCCGAAGAAGACATGACTTGACGCCGCACCGCCGCGCTGGTGTAGTGAAGTTGCCCCACGCCACTTGGCGACCCCAGACCGATTCGCTCCGGGCAGCTCGGTCAGACTCGTAGAGTTCGGAGCCATCCTTCACCGCCTTTGCGGATAACTTCTCAGCGTTCCAAGTCTCCTAGGTGGATGACCCATGCGGCTTGTGCCAGGCCTCAAGGGTCATCCGCTTCGGCGGCGATGCTCAGCTCCGGTGCCCGCCGGCGAAACACTGGGCACCTTTTGTGCGCGGATGCGTGCCAGTTGATTCCGACCTAGGCCACGACAAGGGTCGGTTGATCCCGGTGGATCGACAGCGGAGAGTTTGCGACGAACTCCGGTGTCACATCGCCGGATCAAAGGTGGTCCACTTCTTCCTAGCCTGATGACCGTCGGGCTATTTTTTCGCCGCCGAGAATCCACCGGAAGCCACTGATTGCCACCCGCCCAAACCGCCGCAAATCCCCGGTTGACGGGGGTTCTGCGGCGTTTTATAGATGAGCTGCACACCGCTGTCGTTGACAGCTCCCAGGCCGCCAGAACCTTGAAGGCTGCGCCCGCTTCGGGTGGTTCTCCCCAAGTGCGACTCGCGCTCGGCAGCTCGCACGGTCACCGACCTGTCGGTGATGAGCGCCCTCTCTACCGATCATGTGTTTGCACCCTCACCCTTGCGGAACTCACCAGCCGCCAGGGCCGGTGGTTGTCCGCGTTTCTGCTGAACAGGAGATCCACCATGGCCACCGCAAGCAATAACGCCCCCACCACCTACTTCAACCTGCACACCCAAGGCATCGGTTACCTGAACCGTGTCCGCGAAGTCCCGGTTCGCCGCGGCCAAGCGTTCATGGCCTGTGACATCGCTGCCTTGCACGGTGCCTCGGACGACGTCGAGTACACCCGCTTCGACTGCAAAGTCGCTGGCGGCGAAGCCGAACGGCTGATCCGTGAGCACCTCGAAGACGTCCGCGCTGAACGCAAGGTCCTCATCGCGTTTCGCATCGGCGACCTCTGGGTGGATCCCTTCCTGTACGAGAAAGGCGAACGCAAGGGTCAACCCGGCGCCAGCCTCAAGGGCCGCCTGATCTTCATCGAGTGGATCAAGGTCGATGGCCAGTTCAGCTACCGTGCGCCCGCCCGCACCGACGCTGCCTCTGACGCGATGGAACCTGCTGAGGCGGATGGGGACAAGGCAAACACTGACGGTGACTCCGATCAGCGCCAGCCAACTCCAACCGCCCCCCGTAACTCCACCGCAGCAGCTCAATCTGCCTGAGGCAGTTTGACCGCCAACAACAGGCGCTCTTGGGAGCGCCTGTTGTTCATTCACGTCGGAGGTTGTCATGGAAAGCTTCTGGCTCTGCGAAGACTGCCTGCAGGCGGTGGCTTACGACGACTTCAGCACCTTGTCGCTGTACTACAGCGAGGCCGAAGTTGACGAGCGAATCGCGCAGATACGTGAGGCAGTGCAAGCGTTGCTGCCGTTCAGCGCCGATTTCGATCCGGACACCGGCATCGGCATCGACTCGTTCTCCACCCGCCCCTGCGAAAGCTGCCACTCACCGTTGCACGGCACTCGCCATCGGTTCACCCGCCTGTGACCGCCTGATCTCACCCACTTGGGGCCTCCTCCCGGAGCGCTCCTGCATATGAGGCTTTGCTCATGAACACGCCATTGACCCTGGTCGAGCCCCTCGACCCCGTCCTGACCCAGCGCGCCCACGAAGATGCACTGATCAACGAAGCCCTGCAGCTGTTGGACCAACGCTACTTCCAACGCGGCGAAGTCCTCATCACGCCGGCCGACGCCGCCTCTTACCTGAAGCTGCGCTTGGCGCCTTATCACCACGAGGTGTTTGCCCTGCTGTACCTCGATTCCCAGCACCGCGTGCTGGACTTCGAGGTGTTGTTTTTCGGCAGCATCGATGGGGCTTCGGTGTATCCCGTGAAGTGGTGGTCAAGGCACTGGCACACAACGCCGCCGCAGTTATCCTCAGCCACAACCACCCTTCCGGCTCCCCCGAGCCCAGCGGCGCCGACCGCGTGCTGACGGCGCGCCTGATCGAAATCCTGGCGCTGGTCGAGGTCCGCGTTCTGGACCACATCATCGTCGGAGAAGGTCAGCCCCTCTCCCTGGCCGAATACGGCTGGATTTAACCCTCCCCCACCCGCCACCGCCTGCATGGGGTGGCGTTCTCTTTTAATTGGAGCGCCATCATGCTCACCTCAACCCCCAACCCGTTTGCCCGCGGTTTTCATGCATTTGCCTGCAAGCGCGTGGTTCAGATCCACTACGACGACCAGTGCCCGCCCTGCTATCGCCCCTTGCACACCGCCCAGCTGGAGTTGAACGACGATCACATCAACTCTCAGGCCTGCGTGTTCGATGACGATTGCGCCGTCATCACGGAAGGCCAGGATGTCTCGGGTTTCCTTCGCATGCAGTTGCCCGCGGACAGCGTGGTCAGCACCGTGCTGTACCAGGTCACCGCCAAGCAGTTGAGTGGCTCGGTGCACCTCTGCGACCTTCCCACCCGGAAAGCTGCCGAACACCTGATGCAGCAGCTGTCCTTTGCCACCGGCCAGTACAGCCGCAGCTGGGAGATCAGCACATCTCACCTACCGGCCGACGAGTACGCCTACCTTCAGCAGCTTGCCCGCTCCGAACGACCGGCGGGCTTCTTTGAATGTTTCTCATTGGTCAGCAACCGCTCCGTCGGCTGCAAGCTGTACTCCACACCCTGGCACCGCAGCGCCCACGTGGAAGGTCCCGGTTGCTCAGCGGCGGACGTCTGCATCCGCCTGTTGGATGAACAGGTACCGCCGGTGTTGATGACCCTGTTGTTGCTGGCCGGCCAGGCCGACACGCGCTTCCTGGTGTTTGACCCTGATGCAGCCCCGCTGGCAGGACTGCCAGTGTTTGCTGACGATTGACCTAAGGCGCCCTGCTGGGCGCCTTTTTTATGGACTAAGCCTGATAACCCGGACGGGGAACTTCGGTTTTTCAGTGGGTGCACCTCGCGCGTGTTGCCAAGGTGTCGGCAACATCTGTCGAGACCTGCTCATGCACACGCCCGCACTTCCTTACCTTGTCCTGATGCTCGCGCTGGCGGGTTGCAACACGTCGCCTGCCATCACCCCATCGAAAGCGCCAGCCAAAGCCGTACCAGCTCCGGCCACCCCGTCCAAGCCGTTGTCAGAATCACCGGCGTGGGTCCGCCAGGACCGCTACACCCTGGTCAGCACGCGACCGACGCTGGAACAACGCCAGCCCTTATTCCAGCTCATCACCGTGCAGATTTCACCGGCGCTGCATGCGACGGTCGGTGATGCGTTGCGCCACGTGTTGCAGCGCTCGGGCTACTCGCTCTGCACCAACCGCGCCGAGGTCACGACCTTGTTCAGCCGCCCCCTGCCGGCCGTGCAGCACCAACTCGGGCCGATGGCGCTGCTGGACGCCTTGACCATCCTCGGCGGCCCGGCCTGGCGACTCATGATCGACCCGGTCGAACGCAGCGTGTGTTACGCCCTTCGCGCACCGGTGCCCGCCCCACCTCGCCCGCCCCTGGAGATCGCGCCATGAAGGTCCATCACTTTCAGGCCCTGGTGCTCGGGGCCCTGTGCCTCGGCGCCGCAGTACTCGCCGCCACGACCTACAACCACCAGCAGCAACTGGCCAGGCTCCTAGTCGCTGCGGAAAATGCGCCAGCCGATCCAGTACCGGCGCTGTGGCGGGACCTCGATGCACTCAGCGCCGACCTTGCGGCACTCCCAGCGCAAGTGAACGCGCTGGGCGAGCACCAGCGCCAGCAGGACGCGACCTTCGCGGCGTTGAGCAAACAGCTGGATGAGGTGAACGCTTCGCTCAAGTCCATTGAAGCGGTGCCGCTGGGTCCGACCAAGGCCGACCTGGCCGCGCTGGAACAGCGCATGGGCAACGCCGAAACCGCCGTCCACGCCCTCGAGGCTCGCCCGGTTGCGCCATCCACACAACCCCAGCCTGCAGCCCCCGCCAAACCGGCCGCCAAAACCCAAACCCCGACGCCGCCATTCACCTTGCTGGGTGTCGAGACCCGAGGCGACCTTCGGTTTGTCTCGGCTCAACCGGCCGGCGCGCATGCCCTGTCGACCGTCCACCTGCTGCAGCCCGGTGACAGCTTGAACGACTGGCAGCTTAAGGCCATTCGCCGGAACCAGGCCGTGTTCCAGGTGCCTGGCCTCGGCGAACGTTCGCTGCCCCTGCCATGACGAGGTGCATATGGTCCGTTTCATCAGTCTCTCGTTGCTCCTATTCCCCATCTGCCTGGTGTCGGGATCGGGATGGAGTGCCCCAGCCACGGTCGAAACGCAGCAGCAGTCCAGCGAGCAGGCCGCGCTGCAGCAAGCGCGATCTGCAGCACAGGCCAAGGCCTGGGGCCTGACCGACGACGAATGGTCCAAGTTCGAGCGCCTGCAGAGCGGTCCCCGTCAGTACTGGTCACCGCACCTCGATCCGCTGACCACCCTGGGCGTGGAAGCCGACTCGGACCAGGAGCGCCAGCGTTACGCCGAGCTGCAGGTGCGACTCGAAGCCAAACGTGCCGAGCGCGAACTGGCCTATCAAAAAGCCTACTCTGCTGCCTGGGGGCGGTTGTTCCCAGGGCTGCGGCCGGTACAGGGATTGAGCGATGCAATCCCTCCGTCGAGCAACCCGCGCTATGCGGTGTTTGTGGAAGATCCGTGTTCGACCTGTGAGGCCAGCCTCCGCCAATGGCTGAGCACGGGCGCCCACTTGGACATCTATCTGGTGGGCAGCCAGGGCGATGATGCGCGCATTCGCCAATGGGCGCGCAAGGTGGGCATTACCCCTGCCCAGGTTGGCAGCGGCCAGGTCACCCTCAATCATGACCGTGGCCGCTGGTTCGCCCTCGGCGCCAGCCGCACCTTGCCCGCGCGCTTTCAACAGGTGGAAGGGAAATGGCAGCGCGTCGATTGACCCTCGCCCTGACCCTGATGGGAGTGACGGCGGCCCAAGCAGGCGGCCTGCCTCCGCCGGCCTACCAGTTGGCCGCAGCCCAGGCCGGCATCCCGGCCTCGGTGTTGTTCGCCATTGCCCAGCAAGAGAGCGGCACACCGTTGCGTGGGCGGCTTCTGCCCTGGCCGTGGACCTTGAATGTGGCCGGTACGCCACAGCGCTTCGCCACCCGTGACCAGGCTTGCAGCGCACTCAAAGCGGCGCTCACCCGCCATGATCCCAAGCGCATCGATGTCGGCCTGGGCCAGATCAACCTGGGTTATCACCCGGAGCGCTATCCCACCGCCTGCGATGCCCTCGATCCGCGCGCCAACCTCGCCGTCACCGCCGATCTGTTGCGCGCGCACTACGCCGACGTCGGTGACTGGGTCATTGCCGCAGGCCACTATCACCGGCCTGCGGGAGGGCCCCCGGCGGCGCGCTACCGCACGCAGTTCAGCCTGCACTGGCAGCGCCTTGAAGCCGCCACGTCCAGCCGTGGAGGACCACGCTCATGATTGTCGTTCGCCGGGGCGCACTGATTTGCGGGTTGATGGGGTCGTTGGCTGCCGGGGCATGGCTTGGGCCAACGCCCCCTGTCATTGCCGCTGAGTCGGCTACGGCGGTCGAACGGCCCGATCCACGAACCCTGAACTGGGTCTTGCCGGTGCACAGCGCGCGCCTCACGCCGGGTGAGGTGCCCCGCAGAGCGCTGGATCTGCCCGGCATGGTCCCGCTGTTCCTGGTTGGGGCGGACGCCGCCTCGTTGGCGTGGCTGACGCAGCACGCGCCAGCGCTGAAGCGACTGGGCGCCAACGGCCTGGCTGTTGAAGTCGTTGATGCCGCAGCGCTGCAGCGTATCCAGGCGGTAGCGCCTGGTTTGGCCATCTGGCCGGTGAGTGGCGACGACATCGCCGAGCGGCTGGAACTGGAGCACTACCCGGTACTGATCACTCCGACCGGCATGGTACAGTGAGGTAGTGCCATGGGCGATCATGCGATGGAATCCCTGCTGCGCCCGGCAGTGGAGCTGTACACCGTAGGCATCTGTGCCGGTGCCGGCGCGCTGTGCCTGCATTCACCCTGGGCGGTGGCGCTGTCGCCGGAAGTTGGCGCCGGCATGGCCCTGGCCTATACCGCCTTCGGCCTCAAGCGCCTCAATGAGGCCCGCATTGTTTTGCGTTATCGACGCAACATCCGCCGCCTACCCCGCTACTCGCTGACCAGCCGACAGATCCCTATCAGCAGCAAGCGCCTGTTCATGGGCCGTGGTTTTCGCTGGAGCCGCCTGCACACCCAGCGTTTGCTCGAAGCGCAGGATCCCGCGCTGGCCCGCTACGTCAACCAGTCGGCCGCCTACCAGTGGGCCCGCCGCCTGGAGCATCTCCTGGAAAAAGCACCGCCAGGGCTCTCCATCTTGCCTTGGATAACCGCCTGGGACAGCCCACTCAACCCGGTACGACCACTGCCGCCCGTGGGTGGCTCCCCGCTGCTGCACGGCGTCGAGCCCAACGAACAGGAAGCCTCCTTGCCTTTGGGCGAGCGCGTGGGCCATACCCTGGTCCTGGGCACTACCCGGGTCGGCAAGACGCGCCTGGCCGAGGTCTACATCACCCAGGACATCCACCGGCCGAGCCAGGAAGTGGTGATCGTCTTCGACCCCAAAGGCGATGCCGACCTGCTCAAGCGCATGTACGTGGAAGCGCGACGCGCCGGCCGTGAGCACGAGTTCTACGTCTTCCATTTGGGCTGGCCGGAGATTTCCGCACGCTACAACGCCATCGGCCGTTTCGGTCGCATCTCGGAAGTCGCCACTCGGATTGCCGGCCAACTCAGCGGCGAAGGCAACTCGGCGGCGTTTCGCGAGTTCGCCTGGCGCTTCGTGAATATCATCGCCCGGGCGCTGATCGAGCTCGGCCGGCGCCCCGACTACCTGCAGATCCAGCGCCATGTGGTGAACATCGACGCGCTGTTCATTGAATATGCCCAGCACTTCTTCGCCCGCCATGACCCGCAGGCGTGGGAGACCATTGTGGATCTCGAAGCTCGGCTCAACGAGAAGAACGTGCCGCGGCACATGATTGGCCGCGAGAAACGCGTGGTCGCCATCGAGCAGTACCTGACTGCCAAGCGCCTTTTCGATCCAGTGATGGATGGCCTGCGCTCGGCGGTGCGCTACGACCGCACCTACTTCGACAAGATCGTCGCTTCGCTGCTGCCGCTGCTGGAAAAGCTCACCAGCGGCAAGACGGCGCAGTTGCTGGCCCCCAACTATGCCGACCTCGACGATCCACGGCCAATCTTCGACTGGCTGCAGGTCATCCGTAAACGCGGCATCGTCTACGTCGGCCTGGATGCACTGTCCGATGCCGAGGTCGCTGCCGCGGTCGGCAACTCGATGTTTGCCGACCTGGTCTCCGTGGCCGGGCATATCTACAAACACGGCATCGACCATGGCCTGCCGAGCTCCTCCAGAGCGGCCGAAAAGGTGCCCATCAACCTGCACGCCGACGAGTTCAACGAGCTGATGGGCGACGAGTTCATTCCGCTGATCAACAAGGGCGGTGGTGCCGGTATCCAGGTTACCGCGTACACCCAGACCTTGAGCGACATCGAGGCACGCATCGGCAGCCGGGCCAAAGCTGGCCAGGTGATCGGTAACTTCAACACCCTGCAGATACTCCGCGTGCGGGAAACCGCGACTGCCGAACTCCTGACCAATCAACTGCCCAGGGTCAATGTGCAGACGCGTACGCTGGTCTCCGGCGCTACCGACACGGCCGATCCCGATGCCCGTACCGACTTCACGTCGTCCTCGCAGGACCGGGTCACCACCACGGCCGTGCCGCTGATCGAACCCGCGCACATCATCGCCCTACCCAAGGGCCAGATGTTCTCGTTCCAAGAAGGCGGGCAGCTGTGGAAGGTTCGGATACCGCTGCCCAAACCCGCCAGCGACGACGCGATGCCAGCAGATCTGCAAGCGCTGGCTGCGCGCATGCGCGAGTCCTACAACGCCAATGCAGGGAGTTGGTGGAGCAGTGCCGGTGGCGCACCGACGGTCGATTTTGATCCAGAGATGCCACCACCCGGGCGTAAATACTCCTCGTGATCACCTGGCAGCCCACGACCACCTGGGAGCCTTCCATGCCTACTGCCCCAACCAACCCGACTCAAACACAACGACGACCGAGTCTGATCCTCGGCACGCTTGAGCTGTGCCTGCGATTGCTCGGCCTGCTGCTTGCTTCCCTGCTGTTCTCCATCCTGCTGGAGTTCGTAGGCATGCTATGGTTTTGGCCCGACCAAGGCTGGCATCACAGCCATGCCATGTGGCTCAGTGAACTTGGCTGGCTCAGCAGCCACTTTAGGAGCTCGCTCCTGGTGCAAGAGCCAGCACAAGCGGCCACGAAAATCCTCGAACGCCTAAACGATTGGGTTGTAGTCCGCTCAGGCTGGGCACAATCCGACATCCAGCTGAAATTGCTCAGTCGCGAGTCGTCGCTGCAAGGACAACTTGCTCAGGCGTATGTCGCTGGCCAGGATTACCTGCTGGCGGCTCTATTCACAGTTTTCACGTTCGTGGTGCGCTTGACTGTGCTCACTCTCGCAACGCCCCTTTTCTTACTCGCGGTAGTCACCGGACTGGTTGACGGGTTGATGCGTCGCGACCTCCGCAAGTTCGGGGCGGACAGGGAAAGCAGCTTCGTCTATCACCGAGCCAAGCGAACATTGCTGCCGTTGATGGTCAGCCCTTGGGTAATCTATCTATCGCTCCCTTGGTCGCTGAGCCCCAATTGGGTATTACTTCCATGTTCTGCGTTGCTGGGTTTTATGGTGGCCCTCACCGTTAGCACGTTCAAAAAATATCTTTGAATGCGAGCAATCGAAATCGCGCAGACACCCATACCACCGTTCTTATCATAACCCCTACGGCCAAAGAGCTCGCGGTACCATTGATAGCCGGGACTGGATATTAAACGACCTCACTACAACATCGAAGATCCTGTACGCAAAGTGGGGATCGTTCTTCAGGACTAAAGCTCTCTCTGCTCAGCTTTGCGCGTGCAGCCTCTGCAAGAGCTTTGGTCGGATAGGTTGGAACCAGTCTTATTTTTCTTAATTGTCATAAATATCGAAGCCGACCGAAATAGTTGCAGTATAACGCCAAACTGCTGAAAGAGCTTGCCCACTCTTTATTGGCATTGCGACAAACAATAACAAATTTGTTTGCATGCTCTGCACCTCTTCAGGCAGATAACTAAGTATTAGCCTGAGGATGGACAAGCGTCCATTCCTCGACTCAAGTCACTGACACGAAGACTCTCTACTGCAGATTATCTTCCTACTGAAATATCACTGCCGTTACAGGGTGGTTAATTATCCACACAATCTATTTAGAAATAGTTCTCACATCTCAGCTCTCATTAATTTGATCTGTAAGCCGACATCCCTCTACAAATTAAAGACTTACCCCCAAGCCTATGAGCTTGACTTTACATGTCATAACTGATGCTGCCATCAGGCTTCTGGCATCGCCGCCGTGGAAGGGAGAAGCCAGCCAATCGGTAGAAATTATCAGTTGCCTATGATAATAATTATATTTTCAAGCTAGTGCTCATTCATCATGTCAACGACTGACGGTGCTACCTCAACGGAATTTCACACCCTATATGTCAATCACCATGGTTGGTTGCAAGGGTGGCTGAGACGCAAGCTGGGCTGCTGCGCCAGCGCCGCAGACCTTACGCAGGACACGTTCGTACGCCTGCTGGCCAAGCATGAACCGATACAGATTCGCGATTCGCGCGCCGTTTTGGTGACCGTTGCGCGCAGCGTCTTAAGCAACCACTTCCGCCGGCAGAAGCTGGAGCGCGCCTACCTTGAAGTGCTTGCCAGCGTCCCTGAGCAATTGATGCCTTCGCTGGAAGAGCAGGCGATCCTGTTGCAGACCTTGCAGGAACTCGACCGTCTGATGGACGGGCTGGAAGTCCCGGTGCGTCAGGCCTTCCTCTGGTCCCAGCTTGACGGCATGGCGCATGCCGAGATTGCCGAGCGGCTCGGCGTATCGGTAACCACCGTCAAGCGCTACATCATCAAGGCCGGTGTGCAATGTTGCTTCGCCGAATGAGCAGGTGCCAGCCATGACCGCCAGAATCGCCCCGGCCATCGCTGAGCAGGCCGTGGAGTGGATGATCGAACTGCAGGCACCGTCGGTCTCGGCCGGTACGGTCGAGCAGTGGCAGCGTTGGTTGCATCAGCACCCTGAACACGCCCGTGCCTGGCAGCGCGTCGAGTCGTTTGCCGAGCGGCTGTCGGGTCTGGCCAATCATGCCCCCATCGCGCATGCCGCGCTGACCGCCACGCCCACGAGCAACCTGGACCGGCGCAGCGCACTCAAGGTACTGGTGCTCGCGGTGGCCAGCGGAACGCTGGCGTGGAATGGTCGTAATACTGCGCTGTGGCAGAACCTGAACGCTGACTATCACAGCGGTGTAGGCGAGCAGCGCAATGTCGTGTTGGCCGATGGCAGCCAGTTGCTGCTCAACACCGATAGCGCGGTCGACGTCAGATTTGACCAGGCCGGGCGCGATTTGCGGCTGCTGCGTGGTGAAATTCAAGTGAACGTGGTCGCGGCTCCTGCGCTGCGACCGTTCCGGGCGCAGACCGGGCAGGGCTGGGTTGAAGCTGCACAGGGGCGTTTTCTGCTGCGTCAGGAGTCGGGCTACAGCCGACTCGCGGTACGCGATGGCGTCGTCAGGTTGTACCCCGAACGCCTGGCCGGCATCAGCGTGCAGGCCGGGCAACAGCTAATGTTCACGCGCGACCAGGTCGGTCCGTTGCGCACGCTGAGCGAGGCTGACAGGGCCTGGACCGACGGCATGCTGATGGCCAGTGACATGCCGTTGGAGCAGTTCCTCCAGGAGCTTGGGCGTTATCGTCGTGGCCATCTGGGCTGCGCCCGCAGTCTTGCCGGCGTGCGCGTCGCGGGCACTTACCCGCTGGCCGACACGGACCGGATTCTGCAGACACTTGGGGTTTCGCTGGGTGCCGAGGTTCGCCGTTTCACCCCTTACTGGGTGACGCTGGAGCCGAAAAACATCCAGGTTTGAAAATAAATCGCGAAAAGGGTGGTCTGTTTGCCGCACTCGCGAGACTCCACCAGAAAGACCTCGATCATTCTTGTGGAGCACGGCATGAATCACCCCCTTCGCCTTCGGGCGCTGACCTTCGCCATGGCCAGCAGCCTGGTCCCCTCGCTTGCTGGTGTCGGCTTGCTGTCGGGTGCCGGTATCGTCAGTGCGGCGTCTACCAACCGCAGCTACGACATACCCGCTGGCACCTTGCGCGATGTGCTCAATCGCTTTGGTCACGAAAGCAAACTGCTGCTGTCGTACCCTGCCGATCAGGTGGCGGGCCTGCACAGCCAAGGCCTTCGCGGTGACTACAGTGTCGAGGCCGGTCTGGCCGTGCTGCTTTCGGGTACTGGCTTGACGGCGATAGCGCTGCCCAATGGCAGCTACACCCTGCAGCACCAAGCAGGCGTGGAGGGCGGTATGACGCTTCCGGTCTCGACCATCAGCGGCCGCGCCGAGCAGAGTATTACCGGCCCCATCGACGGTATCGTCGCCAACCGCTCCTCGGTCGGCACCAAGACCAATGCCGCCATCAGTGAAGTGCCGCAGTCGATCTCGGTGATCACCCGCGACGAGATGAACAAGCGCGGCGTGCAGGACTTCAACAGCGCCGTCGCCTACACCCCGGGCATTCGCGCGATCGATTACGTGGGCGGACAGGGCGCGCCGGATATCTACATGCGCGGTTTCCGTTCGTTCAACCTGTTCGGGGTGTACAGGGACGGCCTGCGCAGCGGCTTCAACCAGTACGACACCGACTTCGAAACCTACGGCCTGGAACGCATCGATGTGATCAAGGGCCCGGCGTCGGTGCTGTACGGCCAAATGGCGCCTGGCGGCATGGTCAACCTGACCAGCAAGCGGCCCACCGACGAAGCCATTCACGAAATCCAGGTTCAGGGCGGCAGCTTCGATCGCCAGCAGACGGCGCTGGATCTCGGTGGTCGACTGGATGACGAGGGCAAATTCAGCTATCGCCTGGTGGCGCTCAAGCGTGACAGCGGTACCCAGGTCGATCATTCGCCGGACGACCGTACCTATATCGCTCCGTCGCTGACCTGGAAGCCTGACGAGGACACCAGCGTCACGCTCCTGGCCAGCTACCTGAAGACCCGCAAGGGTGGCGCCGAACAGAGCTTCCCGGTGAACGGTACGCTGACCAACACGCCCTTCGGCCACATCCCGTCGAGTACTTACCTGGGCGATCCGCACGTGAGCAAGAACGAGGTGGGGAACACCTCGCTCGGCTACCTCTTCGAGCGCCAGCTGAACGACGACTGGAAATTCACCCAGAACGCCCGCTACATGAAGGTCGACGTCGACTACATCAGCAACGGTGCTCGCAACAGCGGCCAACTGGGTGCCGACGGCCGGACTTACACCTTCGGCTACCAGAAACGCCCGAAGAAAACCGATACGTTCCTGCTCGACAATAACCTGGGCGGCCACTTCGACACCGGCGCCATTGGCCACGATGTGCTGGTGGGCTTCGACTACGGCCATTATTCGGGCCGTGAATCGCGCCGGGGCGTTGCCGCCAACCAGACCGTCGATATCTTCGACCCGGTCTACAATGCCAGCCCGACCTGGAACAGCACGTTGCAGACTGACGGCAAGAGCGTCGTGTCGCAAAAAGGCCTGTACGCCCAGGACATGCTCAGCCTGAACCAGTGGCGCCTGACCTTGGGCGGGCGCAAGGACTGGGTCGAGGGGCGCGAGTACAGCTACCTGAACGACACCCGCAGCGTACAGAAGGACCACAAGTTCACCGGTCGCGTGGGCCTGGCCTATCTGTTCGACAACGGCATCACCCCCTACGCCAGCTACAGCACCTCCTTCCAGCCGACCTCGGGTACGGCTCAGGATGGCAGCTACTTCAAGCCCACCGAGGGGGAGCAGTACGAAGTCGGTATCAAGTACGAGCCGCCTGGCTACAACAGCTTCATCACCCTCTCGGCTTATGACTTGACCCAGAAGAATGTCACCACCACCGACCCGACCAACCCCAGCTTTCAGGTGCAGACCGGCGAGCAGCGCTCGCGTGGCATCGAACTCGAAGGCAAGGCCGAGCTGAGCCGCGGCCTGGACCTGATCGCTTCGTACGCCTACGTCGACGCCGAGGTGACCAAGGCCAATCCCGTGGGCACTGGCGCCGCCGCCTACAGCCTTGAGGGCAACGTGCCGATCTCGGTGCCCCGCAACACCGCCTCGCTGTGGCTTGACTACACCGTGCAGGCCGGCCCGCTGGAGGGGCTGGGCATGGGTGTCGGGCAGCGTTATGTCGGGTCCTCGTACAACGCCAAGAACACTGTCAAAGTCCCTCATTACACCCTCACCGACGCCAGCGTGCGCTATGACCTGGCG
Organism: Pseudomonas sp. NBRC 111143; assembly: GCF_001320965.1. NCBI lineage: Bacteria > Pseudomonadati > Pseudomonadota > Gammaproteobacteria > Pseudomonadales > Pseudomonadaceae > Pseudomonas > Pseudomonas sp. NBRC 111143. The sequence continues at coordinate 63,300 of NZ_BCBT01000021.1, forward strand.
CACCTGAGAGAGGACCTTCAAGGGGTTTCGGTGGACCTGAGCGCAAGCAACCTGTTCGACAAGCGCTATTTCACCCCGGGGTTCTATGAGCAAACCGTATTCTACGGGAACCGCCGTACAGTGATTGGCAGCCTGACTTTCCGGTGGTGACCTGAAATGCAACAGGGTTAAAAGTTGCCCCGAGATGGAAACGGATATGGAGAGCTAGCTTGCCAGTACCGGGCGCAGCCAACGTTGACTGCGCCATGTAAGATACACCGTGCGTTAAACACCAATATGGATGCACGGGAAGGCCGCCGAGGCTAATACTCGACACAAGCCGTGTTGCAGATGCGGGACGAGCTTCTCATCAGGAAGAAAGCTGTAACCCGTCCAGTCGAGCCTACACATTTCAAGGCTAACACTTGGCATGAAACGGCTCAGCCAGTTTGACCAACTGCGCATTTTCCGCCTCAAGCACGAGCGCGGCATGGGCAAGAAAGAGCAGCCGCTCTGCATGCCTGCTCGCACTGCCTTCAAACAGCCGTGGATTGATTTGAGCCAGGCTCAACAACGCCTTGAGCAGTCGTATATTCACCTCCTGCAGCGCCGCCCCGTCTCGAGCGATCGGCCCGAAGAAATCATCGAACAAATCCTCGACCACAATACCGTGCAGATAAACTTGGGCACAGTCTCCATGAGACGGAGCCAGCGCCTGAGGCCGCCCCCAGTGCGACAAGCACCTGACACCTCGACCGATGACATCGATCGCAGTGCCGGGGTCATTGACTGCAGGCGACAACGCTCTGGAAGCGATCTCGGACAGCACTGACAGGCCGAAGCGCGGGTCATGCTCGAACGTCCGACGGGTGCCCACCGTAATGGCTGCATGTACGTCAAGCTCGAAGGCCGCCACCCCTCGTACGTCCTGGCCGGGTTGCGCCACGACGGTCGCAAGCGGTGCTCCTGGGTAGACGAATGTGCCAGGCAACACATCCATATAGATCATAACGTTGTGCCGCTGGGTGATGGCTGCCAAAGCCTCCACATCAATGTGCTGAACGTAACCGGTTCGATGACTGACCAAACGCTGGGCAGCAGGAGGGAAAACCATGCCTGGCGGGTATGCAGAGCCCCCCAGGTAAGGCCATTTGGCCCGATGCTAGATAGCCTCTATCGCAGCCCTCTCGACGCGGTCGATAGTCTCACCTACACGCCCGAGCCTGGAGAGGTGATCGATCCAGCGCAGCAAGGTATAAACGATCAGGATGACAACTGCGATGGTTACCGCGAACAGCAAGACACGCCCTTGATCACCATAGACGCCCGTACTTAAAGCAATCAGCCCGACCAGGCTGAACAGGAACGAGCCGATAAACGTGGCAAGCGCATTGTGCGTGGTCGTATCCTCCATCACCAGCGTCGTGGCACGAGGCGTTACCCCCGTGCTGGCCGCACCATATGCCGCCACCATGGTACTCAAGGAAAAGATGGTGACCGCCAACATGCTGGAGGCAATGATGCCGAGGATCTTGTCAACAGCGTCCGCGCCTATCCGAGCGGGCAAGGACGCAGGAATGAAGTCTTTTAACACCACCGCAATCAAGGCTGTCGCCACGCCGAGCAGCGAAAACAAAGTCGCCCGGAACCATAGTCGCTTAGTGACTCGAACAGCGATCCAACGCCAGCGCGCCATCATCCGTAGGCCCGCCTGGCAGCCCACGCCGTCAGCGCGCTCAGTTTCCCGCCCCCACCGTCATTGAATCTGCCCATCAACCTCGCCCATAACCGTGGCTACCACGCTGCTGCACCGGCGTATCGGCCTGCTCTGGTAAAGCCGTGACCTTGATGGAGCGCACCGGCAACGCGAACCTGGCGCCAATTCGGGAAAAACACTCAAGCAGCCGGAAATTGATAGCCTGCTGAATATCCATATACAGGTTGTAGCCAGGATCCTGAACGATGTAAACGCATTCGAACTCCAACGCCTCCTTTCCAAAGCCACGCAGGTGGGCACGATCGAAGCGTACCTGGTCCTGAGACTTGATGATCTCTTCCACGATGACGGGCGCTTTTTTCACAGCCTCAGTGGGGGTGTCGTAGGACAGGCCGAATTCGAAGACGATGCGCCGCTCCTGAAGACGCTTGTAGTTCTGTATGGTGCTGCTGATCATGCTCGCATTGGCCATGACGATCTGCTCACCCCCCAGGCTGCGAATACGGGTCGTTTTCAGCCCCACGTGCTCAACTGTCCCCGCCAATGGCCCAATCACGATGAAGTCTCCCACCTCGAACGGCTTATCGACGGCGATTGACAGCGAAGCGAAAAGATCGCCGAGAATATTCTGTACTGCCAGTGCTACAGCGATGCCGCCCACCCCCAAGCTGGCAACGAAGGCGGTAATGTTCACGCCCAGGTTGGACAACATCGCCAGCACGACTACCGACCACAACAGTACGCGTGCCCCCCAAGCCGACAAGGTCGCTAGTGCACTGCCTTGATAGAGCCCCTGCCCGCCATGGCGCGAGAAATAATGGACCAGCCCCAGGGCAATGGCGCGATTGAGCCACAAGCCAATCTGCAGTGCGGCGACCACAAACCACAAACTGCTGACCCTGGTCAGCCATCGTTCTGGCAAATCGAGCATCCCCAGCCCCACCAGCAACGAAGCCAGCAGCAACAGGAGGTTGCTGGTACCTGCCAGAACCTTTACCAATACCTGACCGACGCTCCCAACAGCGCTGACCCGGCGTTGCATGAAGCCGATTGCAGCCCGTGACACCGTGAATGTGATTGCAGCAACACCTAGCGCCAGCAACAGGTTGAGCACCGATATGCCGAAAACCGTATTGCCTGTGATCAAATCAATGATGCGCTCGTACATGAGTGAAAGCCTCCTGATTTCGTCGAATGAGCGGGATCTGTTCTGTCTCTGACGGCAAGCTGGCCTCAGAGGTCGATCGGATCTTCCCGCTAGCGCGCTGGCCTGTCTCTTTCTCCCGCGCCGCGCTAGCCAAGGGATTACCATTGAGCTCTGGGCCTTTACGGTTTTTTTACTCGACATCGCCGTTACGCCGTCGATACTGCCCGGCATCACACCTATGAGTTTTTTTCGATGCCACTCCCTGCACTGCGTTTCATCGGCTTCATCATCGGCGTGTTCCTGATCACCTTGTCCATCAGCATGGTCATACCTATGACGACTTTGCTGGTGTATGGGCGCAACGACGATCTTGGAGCGTTCGCCTGGTCGAGCCTGATTGCCCTGTGCGCGGGGCTCTCGTTGATCGCCAGGGGGCTTCCTGATGCGCCGCAGATACGGTCCAGGGACATGTATCTGCTCACAACCGCGAGCTGGGTCGTGGTATGTGCCTTCGCAGCCTTGCCCATGGTGTTCATTCGGCACATCAGCTATACGGATGCGTTCTTCGAGACCATGTCGGGCATCACGACAACCGGCTCCACGGTATTGACCGGCCTTGACAGTGCGTCACCCGGGTTGCTGATCTGGCGCTCTCTGCTCCATTGGCTTGGGGGAATCGGCTTCATCGGTATGGCTGTGGCTGTGCTGCCACTGTTGCGTGTAGGTGGCATGCGTCTTTTCCAGACCGAGTCCTCTGACTGGTCGGACAAGGTCACGCCACGCTCGCATGTTGCGGCGAAGATGATCCTTGTGATTTACCTGGGACTTACCGCCTTCGCCACCCTGGCCCTATGGCTCGCCGGTATGACCCCATTCGAAGCCATCAATCATTCGATGTCATTGATTTCGACGGGCGGCTTCTCGACCTCGGATGCGTCACTCGGGCATTGGACGCAGCCTGCGGTGCATTGGGTAGCCGTCGTGATCATGATTCTCGGCAGTCTGCCCTTCACACTGTATGTGGCGACATTGCGGGGCCATCGTCGCGCCCTGATCAAGGACCATCAGGTACAGGGATTTCTGGGTTTTCTCGTGGTTGCGTGGATCTTGGTGGGTAGTTGGTTGTGTTGGCACAGCGGTCTGTCATGGTGGGATGCCTTACGAATCGTTGCGGTCAATGTCACGTCAGTGGTTACCACAACGGGTATCGCGGTTGGTGACTACACGCTGTGGGGCAGCTTTTCCGTACTGTTGTTTTTCTACCTGACGTTCATCGGAGGGTGCTCAGGATCTACGGCCGGCGGCTTGAAAATTTTCCGTTTCCAAGTGGCTGCATCGTTGCTGATCAGCAGCCTGAAGCAGTTGATTCACCCTCGGGCGACAATCTCGAAGAAATACAATGGCCACCCCATTGACGAGGAGATCGTGCGTTCGCTACTGACCTTTTCGTTCTTCTTCTCCATCACGATTGCAGTAATTGCCCTGCTACTGTCCCTGATCGGGCTCGACTGGACCACTGCCTTGAGTGCTGCGGCCACGGCCGTGTGCAACGTCGGTCCAGGCCTGGGCACGGTGATTGGACCAGCCGGCAACTTTGCCTCGCTGCCCGACTCGGCGAAATGGTTGTTGACCCTCGGCATGCTCCTGGGTCGCCTTGAAATCCTCACCGTATTGGTGCTCGTGGCACCTGCATTTTGGCGGTTCTAGGCATTTACAGCGACCGGTTCAGGGCCAAAAGATGGGCAAGCACGGCAGATTCGATCTAGGTTTATGCGCAGGATAAAAACAACAACTGGAGAACGACACCATGAACCGAGCCCTTCGCCTGGCATTGGCCGGCACTGTTTTAGCCGCTTGCGCCACAGCCCAGGCTGCACCCACCTTCATCAATATCCTTACAGGGGGAACCAGCGGCGTCTACTATCCCGTCGGCGTCGGTATCTCGCAGATCTACAGCCATGAGATCGAAGGCAGCAAGACTACAGTTCAGGCCACCAAGGCATCGGTAGAAAATCTCAACTTGCTGCAAGCTGGCCGCGGTGAACTGGCATTCGCCTTGGGCGACTCGGTGGCAGATGCCTGGAAAGGTGACGCCGAGGCCGGTTTCAAGGCCCCGCTGAAGAAACTCCGGGCCATTGCCGGAACGTACCCCAATTACATCCAGATCGTCGCCAGCCAGGAATCGGGGATCAAATCGCTTGAGGACCTCAAGGGTAAGCGCATTTCGGTCGGAGCACCTAAATCAGGCACGGAGCTCAACGCACGGGCCATCTTCAGGGCAGCGGGGCTCACTTACCAGGATATGGGCAAGGTCGAATACCTGCCTTACGCAGAGTCCGTCGAACTGATCAAGAATCGTCAGTTGGATGCCACTCTGCAGTCTTCGGGCCTCGGCCAGGCAGCTATCCGTGACCTGGCGGCGACACTGCCGGTGGTGTTCGTGCCCATCCCGGCCGACGTCGTGAAGAAAATCGGCAATTCCGCTTACCAAGCGGCCACCATTCCGGCCAATTCCTATGACGGCCAAGGGATGGAAGTGCCAACGGTAGCCATCACCAACATTCTGGTCACCCGGGCGGACCTGAGCGACGACCTGGCCTACCAGATGACCAAATCGATCTTCGAGAATCTGCCACGCTTGGTCACATCTCATGCGGCAGCGAAAGATATCCAAGCTGAGAATGCAGCCAAGAATTTGCCGATCCCGCTCCACCCTGGCGCTGAACGCTATTTCAAAGAGAAAAACCTGCTCCCCTGATCCTTTGTCGCGCAAAGTGGGAGCACTCCATGAGCGAATCGTCGCACGGCCTTCACGCCAGTACCGACCGCTGGCCCGCAACTCTATTCGCGGTGGCGTTGGCGTTTTCAATCTTTCAGGTCGCCACCGCGGCCTACCCACTCATCTCCACCCAGGTATTGCGATCGGTGCACGTGGGCTTCCTGCTGTTGGTCGTATTCCTAAGCTACCCGGTAGTCGGTCACCACCGGCCTTGGCAACCGCTTGCCTGGCTATTGGGGATTGCAGGAATGACGACGGCCGCCTATCAGTGGTACTTCGAAGGCGACCTTATTCAACGCTCAGGCGAGTTGATCAGCAGCGATCTGATCGTCGGCCTATTACTGATCGGCCTGGTTTTCGAAGCCGCACGAAGAGTCATGGGCGTTGCGCTTCCGTTTATCTGCGCCCTGTTTCTGGCCTACGGGCTCCTAGGCCAGTACCTGCCCGGTGACCTTGCGCACCGAGGCTACGGCGTTGACCAGATTGTCAACCAACTGTCCTTCGGTACCGAGGGGCTGTATGGCACCCCTACCTATGTTTCAGCCACGTACATCTACCTGTTCATCCTCTTTGGGGCGTTTCTGGAGCAGGCGGGCATGATCCGCCTGTTCACCGACTTTGCCATGGGCCTGTTTGGTCACCGTAGCGGTGGCCCGGCGAAAGTCGCGGTATTTTCCTCGGCGCTGATGGGAACTATCACCGGCTCCGGAGTGGCCAACGTGGTGACTACCGGGCAGTTCACCATTCCGCTGATGAAGCGTTTTGGCTACAAGCCGGCGTTTGCCGGGGGCGTCGAAGCGACCTCCAGCATGGGCAGCCAACTGATGCCACCGGTCATGGGTGCGGTCGCTTTCATCATGGCGGAAACCATCAACGTGCCCTACGCCGAAGTGGCCAAAGCTGCGCTCATCCCTGCCTTGCTGTATTTCGGCTCGATTTACTGGATGGTTCACCTGGAGGCTAAACGCAGCCACCTGCATGGCCTGCCCCGCGAAGAATGCCCCAGTGCCTGGGACGCGTTGCGCCAACGCTGGTTCTTGCTCGTGCCACTGGTGATATTGGTCGCGCTGCTGTTCTCGGGGCGTACGCCCCTTTATTCAGGCATGGTTGGCCTGGCCCTGACAGCTATCGTCATCCTGGGCTCGGCCATCATCCTGCGCGCTCAGGGCACCTGGCTACGCGCGGCCTTTTGGGTCGCATTGGGACTACTGTGCTCGGGCTTCTTCCGCATGGGCATCGGCGTCATCCTGCTGGTGATCGCGGCGCTTGCCCTCGCCTGCGTCTTCGTGCAAGGCGCAAGGGCCACCCTTAGCGGCTTTGTAATGGCGCTGGCGGAGGGGGCGCGGCATGCCGTACCGGTGGGCATTGCCTGCGCGCTGGTGGGGGTCATTATCGGCGTCATTTCCCTGACCGGACTTGCCACGACCTTTGCGGGGTACATCCTTGATCTCGGCCGCGACAACCTGTTCCTGTCACTGCTCTTGACCATGCTGACGTGCCTGGTGCTAGGCATGGGCATTCCCACCATCCCCAACTACATCATTACCAGTTCCATCGCCGCCCCCGCCCTGCTGGAGCTCGGTGTGCCACTGATCGTTTCGCACATGTTCGTGTTCTATTTCGGCATTCTGGCTGACCTCACCCCGCCGGTCGCGCTGGCGTGCTTCGCGGCCGCCCCCATTGCCAAGGAAAAAGGGTTACTGATCAGCTTCTGGGCGGTCCGCATTGCCCTGGCTGGTTTCGTCGTGCCATTCATGGCGGTCTACGACCCTGCGTTGATGCTGCAGGGCGACAGTCTCAGCGCCACCTCGTACATGGTGATCAAGGCCGTGTTTGCTGTTGCGCTATGGGGCTGCGCATCGATTGGCCACTTCCGTATGTCCATGACCTGGTGGGAGCGTCTACTGGCCTTCGTCGCAGGTGTATGCCTGATCCTGGCCTTGCCCGTCAGTGATGAAGTCGGGTTCGCCCTGGGTATTGCGGTATTGGGCTGGCACGTTTGGCGGAGTCGCACGACAGCCGAGCAAAGGGTATGAATGGTCTCTGCCTTGGGCTCGCCGGCGTGGTTTGGGCCAGCCTGCCCATTGAGCACTTCACCCTGGCTTGGCAGCACAGCATCGAGAAAATCCGCTGGGAAGAGGATTACCAGGTCGGCGCCAGCGGGCTGGTACTCATGGAGGCCCGCGTACGCGGCAGCGGCGCTGGCATGGAAATACCCGATGACGCCACGTTGCGAGATGGCACATGGCACTACCACCGCCAACTGCCGCCTCTGAACCCCTTGCATGCCGGGCGCACACCCGAAGCCGGAGACTATGAGCTGTGCTTTCAGGGCCATTGCCAGCCACTTGCAAACTGGCTAGGTCCACCTTCCAGGGACGTTGCCGCCGTTGACTTCTGGCCCTGCCGGCTTTCAATGCCCGCTAACGAGCGCTCTGCACTGCCCTGACGCCTTGTGCAGCGCAATACACCCCCAGTCTCAACTCACCACATGAAGGTAATGCAGGTGACGCTCGTATTGATCGAGGATATCGCCGATCACATCGTCACGACTCCAACCCATGATGTCATAGTCCTGGCCTCCTTCACGCAAATGCACCTCAGCCCGGAAATACTTGCGACCATCGGTTCCGTCTTCCGTATCACGCATGACGAAGCTAGGTGTGTTGAAAGCACGCGGACGGACTTCGTAGAGAAAGCGCCCTTCCCCAGCGTGTGAAAGCTCGAGGGTGACGCGGCCATCATCCCGCTCATTCACCGCGACGTCGTAGCCTTGCTTGCGCAACTCAAGTGCAACCTCTTCACAGGCCGGCTTGACCACCTCGGCAATAAAGCGCGTGACATGGGCGCGGCGCGGCATCATGGCAATATTGCGCAGCCGGCGCTGCCAGCCGCCTTGGTGCTGCCGGGTATGCCGAGTACCTGGAAGGGCCTGATTACGCAAGCCGCGACGGGTAGCATCCAGGCTCAAGGCCTTGAACAATCCCCAGATGGCAATCAACAGAATGGCGGCGAACGGCAACGCGCTGGCGATGGTGGCGGTCTGCAAGGCTTTGAGGCCGTTAGCCAAGAGCAACGCAATGGCAACAGCACCGATGCTGAGCGACCAGAAAATCCGTTGCCACAATGGGGAATGGCCTTGGCCGGAGGACGCGAGCATATCGACTACCAAGGCCCCCGAGTCTGCCGAGGTTACGAAGAACACCACCACCATCAGTACCGCGATCAGCGAGATCACCGTGGAAAACGGGAAGTGTTCAAGGAACGCGAATAACGCCAATGAGCTGTCTTGGCCAACGACAGTGGCCAAGTCCTTCACCCCATCGTTGAGGATCATGTGGATAGCCGAATCACCAAATACCGTCATCCACAGCAACGTAAAACCGGCCGGAACGAACAACACGCCACACACGAACTCACGGATGGTACGTCCACGCGAAATGCGAGCGATGAACAGCCCTACAAAAGGCGACCAAGACAACCACCAGCCCCAATACAGCAACGTCCACCCACCAATCCAGTCAGTCGGTTCATAGGCGTAGAGGTTGAAGGTCTTGTTGACGATGTCCGAAAGGTAAGCGCCGGTATTCTGTACATAAGCCTGCAGCAGGAACACGGTAGGCCCCAAGATCAGGACGAACAACATCAATATCACTGCCAGACTCAAATTGAGCTCGGACAGGATGCGAATGCCTTTATCCAGCCCACTGGCCACCGAAAGCGTTGCCAACCCACACGTGGCTGCAATGAGAATGACCTGAACCGTCGGGCTGACCGGCAGACCGAACACATGGTGAAAGCCGCTGTTGATCTGCAGTACCCCATACCCCAGCGAGGTCGCGACGCCGAACACCGTGCCGAGGATGGCGAAGATATCGACCGCATGACCAATCGGGCCGTAGATGCGTTCACCGATCAATGGGTAAAGTGCCGAGCGCAGGGTCAGCGGCAGCCCATTGCGGAAGCTGAAGTAAGCCAGAATCAATGCAACAATGGCGTAGATCGCCCAAGCATGCAGCCCCCAGTGGAAAAACGTGATCTTCATGGCTTCGCGTGCCGCCGCGACCGTGCCAGGGTCACCCACTGGAGGGGTGGTGAAATGCATCACCGGCTCCGCCACACCGAAGAACATCAAGCCGATGCCCATGCCGGCGGAAAACAACATGGCGAACCAGCTGCTCTTCCGGTAATCCGGCTCACTGTGATCGGGCCCTAACTTAATATCACCGTAACGACTGACGGCCAGGAACACCACACTGATCAAGACCAGCGCCACGGTAAGGATGTAAAACCAACTGGCATTGGTAATGATCCAGGTCTGGACGTGTTCGAACAGCGCCTGCGCATGCGCTTGGAATGCTGTGGCGTACAGCACGAGAAGAAAGATCAAAACCGCGCTGGTATAGAAAACGGGGGGATTGAGGGTGCTCCTGGGTTTCGGGGCTGCAGTCATTGCGGCAGTTCTCCTTGTAAGGCGATGAGCACAGGGGGCGAGCACGGCGACTTGGTCCAAGACTAGCAGCCCATGCAGTGCCTGATGGCGGCCCCTCCCCGCTCGAAGTTGACTTTAGACCCTACCCCCGCCGCAAAAAAATCTCAAATACCCACCATTTGAACCACTGACCGCTAATTGAGCATTCATCTGACCGCGATGATTGGGTAGACTGCCATCGGGTGCTAGCTGCACGGCGCAGTGAGGCAGGTTAAACAACAACGCTGGTCGGGCCGCCATGCGGGAGCCATTGCGCCTATGCCCCAGAAAGAATTACCTCGAGCCCAGGAATTGGCCGAACGGGCCTTTGCCAACTTTGAACGCTTTCTTCATATCGAAGCCGTCAGCGGCATTGTCCTTCTCGTGGCCGCACTCGCCGCGCTGGTCTGGGCGAATTCCCCGGCGGCGGAAAGTTATGAGCATCTTTGGCACACCCCGCTGACACTCGGCATCGGTTCGGTGATCTACGCCAAATCCCTGCATTTCTGGATCAACGATGGCTTGATGACCATCTTCTTCCTGGTCGTAGGCATGGAGATCCGTCGTGAGATTCATGAAGGCGCACTCGCCAGCCTGCGCCAAGCTGCTTTACCGATGGCGGCGGCAATCGGCGGTGTGGCCGTCCCTGCGCTCATTTACCTTGGTTTTGGCCATGCCCCCCAGGAACAACAAGGCTGGGCCGTGCCAACAGCCACCGACATCGCTTTTGCCGTGGGTGTACTGGCACTGCTGGGCAAATCGATTCCTTCCAATGTCCGCGTCTTCTTGCTCGCCCTGGCGATAATCGATGACATTATCGCAGTGCTGATCATCGCCCTATTCTACTCTGGCGGCCTCGATTACAGCGGCTTCGCGGTGGCTGCGGTTGGGCTGCTGCTGGTCATGGGATTGCAGAAAATCGGCGTGGGTAGTGCATGGGCCTACATCCTCCCGGGCGCCATTACCTGGCTGGGTATGCTGATGACCGGTGCTCACCCGACGCTTGCCGGTGTTGTGCTAGGTCTGATGACTCCAGTAACGGCGATGCCCATGCGCGAGCGTCCGCTGGATGCTGTCAGCCGTTTTACCAGCGAGCTGCTGGGCAATGCCAAGGCACCCGAGAAGGATGCCAGCGATCTGATGGACCCGTTGAAACGTCTGCGCTCAGCGCAACGCGAACTGGTACCTCCGGTAGTACGCATACAAGGCCTGCTGCACCCTTGGGTGGCATTTGGCATCATGCCGTTGTTCGCCTTGGCCAACGCTGGGGTGAGCCTGTCGGGCGCTGACCTTTCCGCCGAAACATCACGCTGGGTAATGATGGCAGTGGCCGCCGCCCTGATCGCAGGCAAACCGTTGGGAATCGTCAGCGTCAGCTGGTTGATGGTCCGATTGGGCTGGTGTGCACTCCCGGCCGAAGTCAACTGGCGGGGCATCATGTTGATCGGTCTTTTGGCAGGCATAGGCTTTACCATGTCGATCTTCATTGCCAACCTTGCATTCGTCGATCCTGCAGCGCTCGGCGCCGCCAAATTGGGGGTGCTGTCCGCTTCTGTCATCGCCGCAGCGCTGGGTTTGACGTGGGGTGTAATCGCCATGCGCAACCGTTCTTCAACTGGCGAGGTCCGGTCGACGTCATAACAAAACGGCGGATGTCTGGCAGATGCGAGATGACTCGCCTGCCAGACTGTGCGTGAGTACCACCTCGGTCGGGTATGCCCGCTCGACAAATCACGCCATACTCTCTGTCTGTTCCCATCACATGACAAACAATGGCCGATTTGAAAACCGCCACCCCTTCTTCCAGCACTTCATACTGGCGAGAATGGCGACAACGCCTGGCATTCTGGATCGGCGCACTTCTGGTCGGGCTGACGGCGTTGGCATTCGCGTGGCTGGCCGACGCCGCGTTCGCGTCGTTCAGGTGCTTGCTTGAATGGGCGCCTTGGTCCCCGTTGCTGATCACGCCCTTCGGTTTCGCGCTGCTGGCGTGGCTGACACAGCGCTGGTTTGAAAATGCCAAAGGCAGCGGCATTCCCCAAGTCATCGCCGCCCTTGAAATGCCCTCCCGCCGTTTACGAGCCAGATTGCTTTCACTGCCAGTCGCCGCTGCACGCATGAGCCTGACCCTCGGTGCACTCCTAGTTGGGGGCTCGGTAGGACGGGAAGGCCCAACCGTTCATATCGGGGCCGCCGTTTTGTATGCCTTCGGCCGCCGGCTGGGCCTACATGGGCGACGCACGATCGCTGGACTGATCCTCGCCGGCGGCGCCGCAGGCATTGCCGCAGCCTTCAACACGCCATTGGCCGGGGTGGTCTTTGCCATTGAGGAATTGAGCCGCACGTTTGAGCAACGTTTCAGCGGACTGGTGCTAACGGCAGTGCTGATTGGCGGCGTCGTGACACTGGGCCTGATGGGACACTACGCCTACTTTGGCGAAATCGGTGGACGGATGCCAACTGGATGGGGTTGGAGCGTGGTCCCTGCATGCGCAGCACTGGGCGGGTTGCTGGGAGGTTTTTACGCGAAGCTGGTGCTGCCCACCGATCACGGCATCCTCGGCCGTGTCTGCGGGCTGCGCAGTCGATATCCAGTCCGTTTCGCGGCCCTCTGCGGCTTTACTCTAGCAATACTGGGGTTGGTTTCCGGCAATCACGTGTTCGGTACCGGATATGAAGAAACGCGCGCCCTGCTTGGGGCACAACCCGTCACCGATCCAAGTTTTTTGCTGTGGAAATTTCTGGCCAACGTCGTGTCCTACCTCTCCGGTATTCCTGGCGGGCTGTTTTCACCTTCGCTGAGCATAGGCGCGGCGTTCGCGCCACTGCTGTCGTTGATACCCGATGTTGACCCGCAAGCATGTGCATTGCTGGGTATGGGGGCCTATCTGGCCGGCGTGACACGCTCACCGCTCACTGCCTCCGTCATAGTCCTCGAACTGACCCACAGCCCCGACCTTGCCATACCCATGCTCGCGACCACACTGATGGCTACCGCCATCTCGGGCTGGATTTCACCTGTCTCGCTCTACCATGCACTCGCGCGACAAATTATCGACAAACTGCACGCGTCCGGACGAGAATCGAACGACGGCACCGTTACGCAAATTCAGCTTAACGAAAAACCGTGAATCGCGTAGACATGACGCTGTAACCGGGGGGCGACTTCAATTGCTCACCCAAGTAGTTCAATGACGCAGGTTGTTGAGGGCCGATCTGCCACAAGCCAAGAATGCTCGTTGCAACGGTCGCGTCCAGTCATTTGCGCCAATCAACGTCGATGAGACGACAAGGTCGCTATACCTGCCTTATGTCTTAGGTAACTCAATGACACTAAAGTCATCGTTCGCTAACGTGCTTCGAGTACTACGCAGTCACCGCAACATCACCCAACGCGGATTTGCCGACACGACCAGCCGCACCTACTTGTCCAAGCTCGAATCCGGTAGATCGAGCCTCACGCTGGACAAACTTGAGAAGCTTAGCGAGCGATTGGAAGTGAGTCCCTTGACGCTGGTGGCTTTGACGCTGAGCGAGGATACAGGGCAGACGGCAAATGAGCTGATCGTCAGGACTAGGAGCGAGATTCGAGCACTTGAGTCAGAGGGTCGAATTCCTGGACTACAGGCCACACTGGGGGATGATCTAGCTGAGACTGCTTTGCCGGCCAACTCACGCAATCCCCGAACGAAAATGCCTTCGCGCGCACCGTGCGCACTTCAGGCGGAGCTGTCATTCTCCGAGTAATGCCTGGCTAGCCGTTCAGGTGCTCGCTGCAGCACTCGTAAGACCTCAGCACCAGCAGGTTCTCATCCTCCCTCAATGCCTTAACTTCAGGCTCACCCCGCTCCCTGCCCAACCTCGCCAGAAAACGAAACGCCGAGAATCCTTTTAACTCGTGCGTCAACTCCCCCGCGCAGTAATGGTGACGACCAGAGACCGCTCTGGAGCCCGCCATGAGGACATATGCCTTCCCGTCGCTTTTGATTTGTCTGGCAGCACTTCCGGCTGTCGCACAGGAAAGTCGCGAGCGCTCAGATCTGGGACTCGTGCAACGACAGTTCACTGCCATCGAACAGTTGGCCGATCGTGCCGAAAGCGGCTCAGACGACGCCGCAGGAACGCGCTATCGCTTCGACTATCCGAGGTTTACGGCGGACCTCGAACGAATACGTGAAGGCATCCATAAATACTTGTCGCCCTCCCGCGCTCAGCCAGCTGACCAGGTCGAAATGACCGGTCAGTATCGAGTTGATGCGCCTCACTCGAGCCCCTCCGATGAGCATGACTGACGCTCAACTCAGCGCGTTCTCGGCCGTGGCCGGCTTTGCCCCGCAACTCAGTTCGGTGCTGTGGCGCTCCTCGGTGCTGGTGTTGGCGTTGCTCTGGTGCACCTGGGCACTGTGGACCGGCTACCGCGGTTGGGCGGCCGGCAATCTCAATTTCGGTGCGCTCGGCGGCAGCACGCTGCGTCTGGCCCTAGCCCTGATCGTGCTGATGTTTTTCATGCTGTCGTAGTCTGGAGACCCTGCCATGAAACTCTCCCGTCACTGCCTCCTTCCGCTGCTCCGGCTGCGAGCTATCTATACAAAAGCCCTGTTCGGCGGCTCGGTGTTGCTGAGCTCGACGCTGGCCAGGGCTGATCTGCCGACCATGGAAGCCCCCTCCCGCGGCGAGGGCTCAGGCCTGATCGACACCATCAAGAACTACGCCTATGACGGCGGCATCCTGCTCGGTCTGTTGATCGCCACCCTCGCCTTCCTGGGCGTGGCTTGGCATTCGCTCACCGTCTACGCCGACGTGCAAAACCAGCGCAAGACCTGGAAGGACCTCGGCGCCGTGGTCGGCGTCGGCGCGCTGCTGGTGGTGGTGATCCTGTGGTTCCTCACCAAAGCTGCGACGATCCTGTGAGGTTGCCATGTCCGACGTCCCTGCCACTCTCCCAGACGGCACGCTGACCTTCCTGCCGGAACGCCTCAACCGCGACCCAGCCGTCCTGCGCGGCCTCACCAACGACGAGATGTGGGTCGCGCTGATCGTCGGTGCCGTACTAGGCCTGATTCTCGGCGCACCGCTGGCGGTGGCCACCGCCTCCATCGCCACCCTCCCCACCTGCATGTTCCTGTGCATGGCGCTGGTGCTGCTCGGTGGCGGCAAGTTGCTGCGCCGGGCCAAGCGTGCTCGTCCAGAAACTTGGCTGTACCGACGCCTGCAGTGGCAGCTGGCTGTGCACTGGGGCATCAGCAGTCACTACCTGATCCTACACTCCGGCCCGTGGACGGTCCGCCGTACGCGCCGACCTGCGAGGCCCACCCCATGAGCCGCTTCCGCAACAAGGTGGATGCGCAGCAGGCGCACATTCTCAGCCTGCGCCTGGCCGTGGCCGTGCTGGCGCTGCTGTGCACCGGACTCTGGTATGGCTGGCAGTCCGCACCATCCGAACTGACCATTCACGTACCACCGGACTTGCGCTCCGGCAGCACGCGCAAATGGTGGGATGTGCCGCCGGAAAACATCTACGCCTTTGCCCTGTACATCTTCGGCCAGCTTAACCGTTGGCCCACCGACGGCGAGGTCGACTACCACCGCGCGATCTTCGCCCTGCAGCCCTACCTGACACCCGCTTGCAAGACGTTTTTCGATGGCGACTTCGAGTACCGCAAGGCAGCCGGCGAACTACGTGGCCGCGTGCGCGGCGTGTACGAGGTGCTGGGTCGTGGCTACAGCGATGACCCCGACCTGCGGGTAAAGCAGCTGGATAAGCACAGCTGGCTGGTCAAGCTCGACCTCAATGCCGACGAGTACTACGCCGCCGAACCGGTGAAGCGCGTCGTCGTGCGCTATCCGCTACGCGTAGTGCGCTTCGACGTCGACCCCGAGCACAACAAATGGGGCCTGGCCCTGGACTGCTACGAAGGCACACCGCAGAAGCTGACGCTGCCTGGAGGTGCATGATGATGCGTTTCTTGATCTTGATGCTGGTGTCGGTGGCCGGGTGGTGTTCAGCCGCAGCCGCCGTCGAGGTCAAATACTGGGACCGCCTGCCGCTGGCCGTGCCGCTGACGGTGGGTCAGGAACGTATCCTGATGCTGGATGAGGATGTTCGCGTCGGGCTACCCAGCGCGATCACCAGCAAGCTGCGTGTGCAGTCAGTCGGCGGCACGGTGTACCTGCGTGCGTCGGAAGCCCTCCCTCCTACCCGCCTCCAATTGCAGTCGGTGAAGTCGGGGGACATCATCCTGATCGACATCGAAGCGCTCGAAGGTAATGAGTCGCTGGAGGCGGTCAAGATCGTTGCCCAGACTCAGGCCCCGGACGAGGAAACCGCGAAGGATGCAGCCCCCGCAGCGACGCCGGTACCGGTGGTGCTGACTCGCTACGCGGCGCAGAACCTCTATGCGCCGCTGCGCACCGTGGCGCCCTTGCCCGGTGTGCGTCGAGTCCCGCTGGACGAGTCCTCAGGGTTCAGCACACTGCTGCCGACCGAGCACGTATCCATAAAGGGGCTCGCCGCCTGGCGGCTGGGCGACTATTGGGTGACGGCGGTGAAGATCGTCAACCGTGGGTCGGCCAAGGTCAAGCTGGACCCGCGGCACCTGCAGGCCACGCTGTATGCCGCCACCTTCCAGCACGAATACCTGGGGCACGCTGGCACACCTGAAGACACCACCGTGGCGTACCTCGTCACCCGCGGCGGCGACCTGAGGCACGCGCTGTTGTTGCCACCGCCAGCGCCGGAGGCTGCCGATCATGAAAGCTAACGGTTTGCTGAAATGGCTGGTACCGGCGGTCCTGCTGGGAATTGTGCTGATCATCGGCAAATCCTGGGTGGCGGCGCCGGATGGTCAACCTGCCCATGATCCCGAAAACACCGCACTCAGCCCGGACCAGGCCAAGGCCCTCGGCATTGCTGGCGACACGCCGCGCGACACCGTGGCCACGCTGATTGGCCAGGTCAAGGCGATGCGCAGCGAGATGCTGTCACTGAAGAAAGGTAACGAGACGCTGCAGACCGAGAACAACCGCCTGCGCACGCGCGAAGGCAACATCGACAGCCGCATTCAGAGCACGCTGAGCAGTGTCACCCAGCAGGTCACCGAGCAGCGCCAACAGGCCAACGATGCCCGGCAGAAGGCCGAGCAACAGCACCGCGAGACCCAGGGTTTGCTGTCCCGGCTCAAGGACCAACTCACCAACAAGCCGCCCGCGAAGTCCGAAATACCTGTGGGCTTCGGTCTCGAGCCGGGTGACGAGCAACAATTCTCCGGGGCACAACTGCCGGCGGATGCGGTGCAGTGGATCGAGCCATCGAATGCCCGTGCCGGCCAGGAGGGCACCAGCAAAGCTGAGGGACCGTTGTCGTCGCTGACGTCGAAATTCAAAGACCTGCATGGCCTAGACAACAACGCGATTGACCGCGGCCAAGACCATCTCCGTGCCGTGGCTAAAGGCGAGCACGACCTGGAAGGCACTCAGGACCGGGCCGAGGGTGCCAAGCCCCTCTACACCATCCCGGAGAACTCGACCCTGATGGGCTCGATCGCTATGACCGCGCTGATTGGCCGCGTGCCGGTGGACGGCACGGTGAATGATCCCTACCCGTTCAAGGTACTGGTGGGACCGGACAACCTCACCGCCAACGGCATCGATCTACCGGACGTGGTCGGCGCGGTCATGAGCGGTACCGCGGCCGGCGACTGGACCTTGTCCTGCGTGCGCGGCCAGGTCGAGTCGCTCACCTTTGTCTTCAGCGACGGCACCGTCCGCACGGTGCCGCAGCCGCAGAAGGTGATCAGCCGCAACCGCGCCAGCACCCAGACCTCGGACACCGAAAAGATCCGCGGCGGCCTCGGCTACATCTCCGACCCTTACGGCATTCCCTGCATCGCCGGCGAGCGTCGCTCCAACGCCCAGCAGTACCTCGGCAGCCAGAGCCTGATCACCGCTGCCGGCGCTGGATTTGCAGCAGCGCTGGGCAGCGAACAGACCAACACCTCCTTCATCAACTCGGCCAGCGGCAGCTTGGGGCTGAGTCAGAACAGTGGCAACAGCGCACTGAACTCGGTCATCAGCGGTGGCATCGGCGACATTCGTGACTGGGTCAACAAGCTCTACGGCGAAGCGTTTGCCGCCATCTACGTCCCGCCGGGTGCCAAGGTGGCCTTGCACCTGGATCACGAAATCAGCATCGATTACGAACCCAAAGGCCGGAGAGTGAATCATGAAAGCCCACCCGTTTCGGTACTGGACCTGGATTAGCCTGCTGCTTTGCCTGCACCTGGCGGGCTGCACCACCAGCAAGGACGAAATGCTGCCCCACGGCGACCACACCATGCTGGATATTTGGAACAGCGGCGGCGCCGTCGGTACGCAGCAGCAGTTGCAGGAGGCCCGCGATGAGCTGCGCCGGCCAGTGCTTGATCCCGAGCGCCTGATCAAGGACCAGAGCGCCTACACCCGCACAGCCGCCAACGAGATCCGCGCCCAGTTCCCACGCCTGCCCAACCCTGATCTGGTGATGTACATCTACCCGCACCTGGCCGGTACCCAACAGACGCCCGTGCCCGGCTATTCGACCGTCTTCCCGTTGTACGAGAAGGTCCAGTATGCGCTGCCCGGCGAACGCTTGGACGATCTGTGATGGATGATGATGTAGATCGCACCCCGCCGCGCTGGAAGCCCTGGCGCGCGGCGCAGCGTCGGCGCGCAACACGTGCGGATGAGGCTGCACAGTATGCGCACAACCCCAGTTTCACCGACCACTTGCCCTGGGTCGAATACCTTGAGGAGGAGCAGTGCTTTCTGCTCGACGACAACCGCTCGGTCGGCGCCGTGTTCGAGTTGCAGCCGATCGGCACCGAGGGCCGTGAGCCGGAATGGCTGACGGCAGCGCGCGATGCGTTGGAAGATGCGCTGCAGGACAGCTTCGACGAGTTCGACCAGGCGCCATGGGTGGTGCAGTTCTTCTGCCAGGACGACAGTGACTTTTCCCCGTACCTGGAACGCTTGGAGCAATACGTTGCACCCCGAGCGACAGGCACACCCTTCACCGCTGCCTTCCTTGCTTTGATGCAGCACCACCTCGAAACCATTGCCAAACCGGTTGGGCTGTTTGACGACCCTGTCGTGTCGCACCTGCCCTGGCGCGGCAGCAATCGGCGGATTCGACTGGTGGTCTATCGCTGGCTCGGTGACCAGGCCGACGACGACGGGCAAAAACCCACTCAGCTGTTGGAAAGAACCTGTGACCGCCTGGTAGCGTCGTTGCAGGCCTGCGGCGTCAATCCTCGCCGGCTGACGGGGCGGGATTTCTATGCGTGGTTGCTGCCCTGGTTTAACCCGGCACCGACCCTCACCGGTGAAGCACCAGCAGCGTTCTATCGACGGGTGCCCTACCCGGAGACCGATGACGGCGAGGGCCTATCGCTGCCGTTCGACCATGCCTTTGCCGAGCGGCTGTTCTTCCAGGAGCCACACTCGGACAGCGAGCAGGGGCTGTGGTATTTCGATCAGCAGCCGCACGCGGTGATGGTAGTCGACAAGCTGCGCAGGCCGCCCCTTATCGGCCAGCTGACCGGCGAGACCCGCAAGGGTGAGGCGCTCAACGCCTTGTTCGACCAGTTGCCGGAGCAGGCCATCCTGAGCCTGACCTTGGTGATCACGCCCCAGGATGTGCTCGAGGAGCAGCTCAACCGCCTGGCGCGCAAAGCAATCGGCGAAAACCTGGCCTCGACCCAGACTCGCCAGGATGTGGAAGAGGCCCGCGCGCTGATCGGTCGCCAGCACAAGCTGTACCGCGGTACTTTGGCCTTGTACCTGCGCGGCGCCGATGAACAGCAATTGCGCCAGCGCTCGATCCAGGCAGCCAATGTACTGCTCGGCGCCGGCCTGCAACCGGTGCGCGAGGGCGATGAGGTGGCCGCGTGCAACAGCTACCTGCGCTGGCTGCCGATGGTCTACAACCCCGCACGGGATAAACGCAATTGGTACACCCGGCTCTTGTTTGCCCAGCATGTGGCCAACCTGCTGCCGCTGTGGGGACGCAGCATCGGTACCGGCAACCCGGGCATCACCTTTTTCAATCGGGGTGGCGCGCCACTATCGTTCGACCCGCTGTCACGCTTCGACCGTTCCATGAATGGTCACCTGCTGTTGTTCGGCCCGACTGGCGCCGGCAAGTCGGCCACCCTGGTCTCGATTCTGATGCAGATCATGGCGGTGTACCGGCCGCGGCTGTTCATCGTCGAAGCCGGCAACTCCTTTGGCCTGCAGGGCGACTACTTCGCCACCCTAGGTTTGACCGTCAATAAGGTCCAACTCAAACCGGGCAGCGGCTTGAGCCTGGCCCCTTTCGCCGATGCCCGCCGACTGATCGAACGCCCCGACCAGGTCGCCAGCCTGTCGACCGAGGTCCTGGATGAAGACGCTTCGGGCAGCGACGAGCAACGCGATGTGCTGGGCGAGCTGGAGATCACCGCCCGCCTGATGATCACCGGCGGCGAAGCCAAGGAAGAGGCGCGCCTCACCCGGGCAGACCGCAGCCTGATTCGCGAGTGCATTCTCGACGCCGCCAGGCACTGTGCGGCCAGCGATCAGCAGGTCATGACGCGCCATGTCCGTGATGCCCTTCGCACGGTAGCCAGCGACGCCCACCTGCCCGACAAACGTCGCGAGCGGGCCCAGGAAATGGCCGAGTCCATCGACCTGTTCTGCCAAGGTTTCGAGGGTGCGCTGTTTGACCGACCAGGCACCCCTTGGCCGGAAAGCGATGTCACCATCGTCGACCTCGCCACCTATGCCCGCGAGGGCTATGAAGCGCAGATGTCGATCAGCTACATCAGCTTGATGAACACCGTGAACAACCTTGCCGAACGCGACCAGTACCTCGGTCGTCCGATCATCATGGTCACGGACGAAGGCCACATCATCACCAAAAACCCGCTGCTGGCGCCCTTCGTGGTCAAGGGCACCAAGATGTGGCGCAAGCTGGGTGCCTGGTTCTGGCTGGCGACGCAGAACCTGGCCGACTTCCCCGATGCGGCGCAGACCATGCTCAACATGATCGAGTGGTGGATCTGCCTGAACATGCCGCCGGCAGAGATCGAAGAGATCGCGCGGTTCAAGAAGCTCACGCCGGCACAGAAGACTCTGCTGCTGTCGGCGAGCAAGGCCTCGGGCAAGTACACCGAGGGCGTGGTCTTGTCCAAGCAGCTGGAGACGCTGTTTCGCGCGGTACCACCAAGCCTGTACCTCGCCCTGGCCATGACCGAGCCCGAAGAAAAGGCTCAACGCTGGCGACTGATGGAAGAACAGCGCATCACTGAATTGGAAGCCGCCCTGAGCATCGCGGCGGAAATTGATCGGCGACGGGGTATAAAGCCGTAATCCAACAGCACGTGTCCTCAGCGGGGCGAACAAAGGCATTCAGCCTTGTTTTGATAGAGGGCTGTCTCCGGTGGAAGCATGTTCGAGGGATATCCGTCTGGCACGCCCAACGCCCCATGCCAACGCCCGCGTCATCGATTCGCCGGGTCGCGAGTCAAAAGCCTCCTCATGTACCGCCATGCCCTGTGGCGCGTATACGCCAATGAACATTTGCGTACTGCCGGTACGCGACAATCGCACCTGGACGTCGATAAAGGTTCCGTCGTCAAGGGTCTCGTCATGAGTGCGATGATGGAGCGTTTGATCCGCCCAATCCCAAAACACATCACCGCGAATTCTCATGTCGCCTCCTATAACTTTAGTTTTATACGGAGCGTGTAATGCCACGATAGCGAACGCCCCCCATTTCGCAACCGCCTATACCGGCCCTGAAAGGTACCGTCTGACAAGAGGTCAACGCCAGCTGCCATTTTCGAAATAAATCGCTAATCAACTGGTCATAATGCAACCCTTTGATTGTCCCCCATCGCGCCTTCGCATGTTCGGATTCGTTAATCGCCCAGCAACGCGCGCCGCAACTTTGGAAAGCGTGTTCTGCCATCTAGCCAGATGGAGAAGAACGCTCGGGCGAAGTCAGGGTCAAGCACCTCTCGGCTCAGTTGATCATTCACATAGAAACGACAACCGCGCCCAGGCAGGTACACCCCTATCAGCCGCTGTCCCGCCCGAACATCGCCAAACGCCCTGCGCATCTCAAAGCTCCATTTCGCCAATTGCTCTTCCTCAAGCTTGTCGCCGCCCAATCGGCGGAATTCGTCCTGAAGCATCTCGACAAGCGTGGCTCTGCTGACATCACGCAGGAACGTGACCTCCAGGGCCAAAGCGGTGTCTAGCGTCGGCTTAGGATGGCGGCTCCACAGACGAGCCTCATAGATAGTAAGGCCAAACCAGCGAAACTCGCCTGCCCCAATGGAGCGTGCTCCTGGGATATCATCAAATAGATCGGCGTCAGCCCCTGGCGCAGCAAGCAACAGCACGAGTGTCACCACCCGCAGGTTTCTAGACCAGTGTTCCAGGTGCGTGCCCATAGCAACCACGTCTTCTCCCCTTTCAGTAGTAAAGCTTATCCCTAAAACAGCTTGCCTTCGTTGCCCATGCCCCGAGGTTCGGACGTTACGCTGGCTTGAGAACCTGCAAAAACGATGCTTCGGCTCTCATTTAGTTGGTCCACCGCGTGAGTCAGACCTCAGACACTCAACCACGCCGTCGTCGTTACATCGATTAGGTGCTGGGTATAGCTATGAAAGACTCATTAGACAGATCGGTCTCTCTAGGTCGGCACTCCGGAGCACATCGCAGCAGCAGGCGCGGAAATGCCAAGCGGATATTTGCCGCATCTCTCACGATGTTCCTCACCGAACAATGCTTGGCACTGACCACCCCCGCCATCATTGCCTCGGTCGCG
Source organism: Pseudomonas sp. NBRC 111143 (assembly GCF_001320965.1). Taxonomy (NCBI): domain Bacteria; kingdom Pseudomonadati; phylum Pseudomonadota; class Gammaproteobacteria; order Pseudomonadales; family Pseudomonadaceae; genus Pseudomonas; species Pseudomonas sp. NBRC 111143. The sequence continues at coordinate 86,243 of NZ_BCBT01000021.1, forward strand.
TCGCTGCAGTGTCTGGAGTACAGAATCGTCGGGATCTGCTATTGGCTACTGTGTACGCCGTTCGGCTGCACAGTGCGAACCTCACCCAAGGTCCGGCACTTCATTCCCGAGTTGGTGGTGTCGAGCTATTCCAACACCGGCAGTAACCCCTGGGGCGAGATGTCTGCCCTTTCGGTACCGACGCCCCTGTCGCAAGGCGGGGGCAACCTGATCACGCCCTCGTCGCAACGCGACAACCTGCCCCGTTTCAAGAATGTCGACGGCATCGGGCATCCCGGCGGCGCTGCCCTGACGGCCCTGGCCCAGAGTTTCGGCTTCGGCTATGCGTGTCCGAGCGGGGCGGTGCCGCTTGCGCCCTACTACCTGAGCACGCTCGATCCGCTGGCCTGGCGCCACGCCATCCCCGAGTCCGTTTACCCGCAGGCGCTGACTCCGGGCATGCGCGAGATCGGTAGCCAGGCCTTCGGCAACATGTGGGGTAGCGTCTACCCGCGGCAGGGATTCCTGGTACAACCCGATGACTTCAAGGCCGCCGCGGTGATGGCGCAGCGCGCCAGCGACTTCATCACCCGCGTTGGCCAGCCGCACGTCTACCTACCGTTGCAGCCGATGCCAGCGCCCGGATATTGGCCGCCGCAGCCGGTGATGGAGAACAACATCAACAACCACCGCTGGCAGTTGCTCACTCCGATGGTGCAGAGCACCTGCGCCATCTTCCCGAGCGCCACCCTCCAGAGTGCCGAGGGCGCCTACGCCTGGTCGCTGTGGCGCCCGTACAGGTGCTGCCAACGCATGGGACAGACCTTTCTGTTCAGCATCGACTTTGATGGAGGGCAGTGATGAACACCCTCTCGTTCGGGTTGGTATGTCTTTTCGTGTGCGCCGCTGGCCACGCCGCCGAGAGTGGCTACCACCTGGGCGACCAGGCACAGGTATTGGACGATCGGGTGATGTACACCATCGGTGGCGGATCGGCGGTGGGCGCGCCCTCCTCGCTCTACCGCCCCAGCGGACTCGGCGTAGGCCTGTCCTGGCGCGCGAACATGATGTGCGGAAACATGAACCTCTCCAACACCCTGCAGAACCAGCTCAATGGTGCCACGCAGGGTTTCCAACAAATCATGGGCAACGTCATCCAGAACGCCACCCAGGCGGTGATGTCGCTGCCGGCAATGATCATCCAGCGCGCCAATCCCGGGCTGTATGAGCTGCTGAGCAACGGCGTGCTCCAGGGGCGCATCGACTTCGACCGCTCCAAGCTCACCTGCCAGGCGATGGCGGCGAAGATGGCTGACAAGGTGGATCAGGCCGGTTGGGGAGCACTGGCACAGAACCAGGAAATGCAGCACAACCTGGAGCAGTCCGACGGTGATGCCGTGACCGCGGTGAAGGACACCGAATCCAACAACGGCAACAACGGTGTCAGCTGGGTCGGCGGGCAAAAGGCCGGCGGCTATGGCCAGGCGCCGATCCGAGTGACCTCGGACGTGGTCAAGGCGGGTTACAACCTACTGCACAACCGTTCGGTCGAGGACACCTCGGCCGTCGGCTCAAATTGTCAGAACGGCGCAATCTGCCAGGCCTGGGGGAGCCCCGACGAGGCCGCTGAGTGGGCCACACGTGTGCTCGGTGAGACCGAAGTGGAGACCTGTGATGACTGCGAGACGCTGCGCGTCAGCGCGGGTGCAGGTCTCACGCCATTGATCCAGGAAACCTACACCCAGCACCTTGAAGGCTTGCAGCGCATGTTGTCGGGCGCAGAGGAGCCCACGCCGGAGAACCTGGGCAAAGTCTCCAGCCCGTTGCTGCAGGTCTCCCGTGGGGTCATCGAGGGCCTGCGCGATGATCCCGACCAGAACCTGTTGGCCCGACGCCTGGCCAGCGAGACCGCGCTGTCGAGCGTGATCTACAAGGCGATGCTGCTGCAACGCACGCTGCTCGCCGGCAGCCACGAACCCAATGTGGCGTCGGCACAACCCGCTACCACTGCCCTCAACAGCAATGTCGAAACACTGGAGCGCGAGATCCGCTTGCTGCAAACCGAGTTGCAGGTGCGCCAAGCCCTGGCCACCAACACCGCCAGCCTGGTCCTTGATCGCCACGCCGGCGGCGCCGATGCCTCGCGCAGCATCGACCAGCGCGATCCGCAGCCAGACCGCCTACATCATGCGGAGCAAGGAAGGAGCACGCCATGATGCCGCGTTCTGTGAGGAGCACGGTTGCCCGAGTGCTGCTGATCTTCGGCTCAATGATCGTTACGTTGCTGGTTGCCTGGATGGCGCTGCAACTGAACGGCCCCCAAGTCGATTGGTTCGAGGATGCGCGGGGGAATACGCCCTACTTCGCCTACTGGCGAGCTCTGCTATACAGCCTGATCTTCGCCGGCTGGACCACAGCATTGCGCTCGCGGCCGTTACCTAAAGACCAGCAACGGCTCATGCGCTTGGGGCTGGTCGGCTTTGGCTCGATCGTCCTGGTCGAACTGTCACGAGTGTGAGGTGCAGTCATGAACATGAGCACCAACAGCTACCTCGAGTACTACCTGTCGCTGCTGGCGTGGATCATCAACAACGGGATCTGGAACACGCTGGCGGACACCGGACTCTTTGCCGCGCCGTTTGGCGCGATCATCTTGCAGGAATGGTTGTCGGCCCGCCAACAGGGCGCCGACGAGGGCAACAAGGGCTTGCTGTCGATCCCCCGCGTCGAGAACCGCCTGTGGATGAGCTACGTCGTCATCCTGTTTGGCTGCATGCCGTTTTTCCCGTTGAACCTCTCCTCCGTGACCTTCGACGATGCGGCGAGCCAGCGCTGTGGGGTGTCGATGGCCAAGCCCACAGACACGGCCTGGGGCATGACCTTCAACACCATTGGCGAAAAATCCGCCAACGTGCCGGTGTGGTGGTACCTGGTGCATGCCATGAGCAAAGGCATCACCGCTGCAGCGACTGCGTCCATCCCCTGCGCACCCGACATCCGCGCGATGCGCATGGAGATCGACAGCTCACGGATCAACGATCAAGTGCTGCTACAGGAAGTCGCCGATTTCACCCGCGACTGCTATGGCTATTCGCGCTCGCGGCTGTTTACTAACCGCCCCGAGCTGGACGAATCGCAGAGCTACGATGCGTCCTGGATTGGCTCGACTTACCTACTCGACACGCCGGGCTATTACGACACGGATCGCTCGCGCACGCCCCGGGTTGATTGGCCATATGACGAGACGCGAGACACCTCCCTGCCCCGGTTGGACAACGGTGCGGGCTACCCAACCTGCAAGCAGTGGTGGAGCGATGCCACGGTCGGCTTGCGCGACCGCCTGGTCGCCGAGGTCGATCCAAACCTGCTCACGCAATTGCGCGGTTGGCTGACCGGACACAGCTCCACCGAAATCGAAAACGCTACCCTGCGTGAACTGGTGAGCCCGCGCCAGCAGTCATTGAGCATGGCGCCTGGCCAGGTGTTCCAGGACTATGGCAGCAGTGCCCGAGGTGGATCGTTGACACAGGGGCTCAACAACCTGGCCACCAACACCGGCCTGGCCTTGGGCTCGTTCAGCAATTTCCCGGCGATGAATGCGCTGCGTGCGGCACTGCCAATGGTGCAGGCCTTCCTGATCATGGGCACGATCATCAGCCTGCCGCTGGTGCTGCTGATCAGCACCTATCAGCTCAAAGCGCTGATGACGATTACCTTCGCGCTGTTCACCCTACACATGCTGACGTTTTGGTGGGAGCTGGCCCGCTGGATCGACTCGAGCATGCTCGACACGCTGTATCACCAGGTCTCTGTCACGGACCAGGCGCTTTTAACATTACCAACGGCAGGGTTCATGGATGGGACGGTCACCGCACAGGTGATCGAGTACGTGATGGGGGCGATGTTTTTGGTGCTCCCGATGTTCTTTCTGGGAACCATGAGTTGGGCGGGGTACAACGTTGGCAGCAACGTCCAGAGCCTTCTTACTCAAGGTGCAGAGAGTGCCAAACTCCAAGCTGGGAAGGGAACATCACAAGTTGTTGGAAGCGTACAAAAGCTCAAGTAATCAGTTAACGAAGTGATCCGTGTTCGTCGTACATTTCTGGATACTTGAAACGATGCTGAGGATGGCTAACCTCGAATACATCGGGCTCATCATCACTCGCTTCAATAGGCTGCGCGGCAAACGCCCATAGGGCTACCATTCCGACCGCCAGGAAGAATGCAACTGATGCAACAGCAAGCAAAAGAATCACCTTAACAATCTGCATACCGAGCCGGCGATACCCAAACGGCACGCTCGCCAACATCGGTGAATGCAGCACGCTGGCTTCTAGCTGATTCACCAATCGACCCGCGCGAGTTGCGGCACGAATCAAATACTTGCCGAAAGAAGTCCGGTTGGAGTTTGAAGACGCTGGAGTCGCCATTTTCCTATCTCCATTTACTTCACCGCACGTGCGGTCAAACCGCTTTAAACAATTTGGATCCAAGCCTTAGCTTACTCCTCTCACGCAGTTTTCCATGACCGTTGATCACTTGGTTTACGCTGCTGATCACCAGTGGCACCGCATGGATTGACGCAGTACGCCCCCCTGAAAATCTTCATTGACGCAATGCCGGCCCGCTTGATACACCGGACATGCAAGCGCTGGAATTCCAGCACCCCAGGTGGCCTCAACCTTCAAGGCCACGTCACTCCCGTGACGGTTGTCCCAAGGGCGATTAGCGTTCGGTGGCTCGCCCGGTTACCGCTCCCGCGGTGATGAGCGCTCTTTTACATCGGCCTCACTGAGCCCTGCTCCGTTGAAGCTCCTTTTCCATTTCCGTGCTGGGAATTCTTCCCGCATGGGTGGCATTCCTCCGCACTGCCTGGAGGGGTCAAAGACCACGGTGTCTACCTCATGTCCGAGTTCGGCGAAAGCAAATCCGACGGAAGTAGCCGCAAACACATTGCCTACGCCATGGGTTGCAACCCTGACGTCGACGACTTTGACGCCTGGTGGAATCGCGCTCGCAGTGAATTCGGTGGCGACGATTTTGCCGAGTACTTCGACCTTGATGATCCCGTTCTGGAAAGCCTACGCGGCACCGACGGGGCATTGGTGATTGAGGCCACATCCACGCACCTGTACATCGCTGCTGAGATTGCCCTGCCCGGGAAATCCTGACTGCTCTGGAGACACATGCGATGTTCCAGGGAAGCACGAATTTGTGCCTCTCTGGGACATCGCTCCTTTCAATCTCCACGCCAACAACAGCGAGCGATTCATCTGAAGTTTTGGGATGGAAAAACTTCGCTGGAAGCGGCTGGAAACTCGACCTGCAAGGCAGGCTGGATTAGGCGTTGACCCCACGAGCAAGCGCGTTTTAATGCCTGGACACGCCAAGTTTTCAGTGAGCGCGGTGGCGATGGAACTTACCCGGGATGCTCCTGGAGGCCATCGCTGGATCAGCTCCCGGGAGGCACCAGTGTCCAGGAATAACCGCTCCTTACCTGCCATTGTCCTGAGCCCAGGGGTATGGCAATTCATCGCCGAGGTTGGTACGGCTACTGACACAGTTGAGCAATCAGGACAGCGCTTGCAGACCGTATTGGGCATCGCTCTGGCTTCGGTAGATCACCACTTGCGCCAATCGCTCGACTTGCTACTCGATCAAGCTTCCCAGAGTGAATCACGCTCCTCGGCGTCAGTCACTCAGTTTCAGGTAACTCACATCACGCCAGAAACCGGCCCTGTTTTTCTTCATATCAGGTTGCCACATGAGATCGGTGTGGACATCTCATCGGCCTGAACGCCCACCCTACCACTGTCCACTTACCCCACCGGGAACCCTTCCCGGCCGGGCAGCGTTCCCCTTCCTTGACTGGAGAACGCCATGTCCGATATCTACCTGGACGTCACCAACAAGATCGTCAACGCTCTGAATCAGGGGGTGATCCCGTGGATCAAACCCTGGACCACTTCAGGCTCAAGTGTTGACGCACCTTTCCCCATTAACGCGATTACCCGGCGCCCCTATGCCGGTATCAACATTCCACTGCTATGGGCCGAAGCGCGTCTGCGCGGGTACCGCCAGGATCGCTGGCTCACCTACAACCAGGCACGGAAAGCCGGTGGGCATGTGCGCAAGGGCGAACAATCGACCCTCGCAGTGCTGTACAAACCCATGAGCAAGGAAGCACACGACGAAGACGGCCAGGTCGTCCGTGATGAGCAAGGTAACGTCAAGATGGTGCAGTTCGCACTGCTACGAACGCATTGCCTGTTCAACATCGAGCAGACCGAGGGACTACCCAACGACGAGCAGTACCACGACGAGGGTAAAGATCCGATGGCATTCATCGATCATGCACCTGCCGAGCGTCTGTTGGCCGCCAGCGGCGCACGCATCGAACACCGCTACGGGGATGACGCGTTTTATCTACCGATCCGGGATCTCATTCAATTGCCCACCAAGGCCCAGTTCGTGGACGTCGGCAGCTACTACGCGACCGCGCTGCATGAGCTGACGCACTGGTCGGGTCACCACGCCCGCCTCAACCGGGAAGGCATCACAGGCGGACACGCATTCGGCTCTGCGGCGTACGCCTTCGAGGAGTTGGTCGCGGAGATGGGCGCAGCGTTTCTCTGCGCCCTCACCGGCACCCAGGGCGAGTTACGCCATGAGGAGTACCTGGCGTCCTGGTTGAAGATCCTCAAGGAGGATAAGCGAGCCATCTTCCGCGCCAGTGGGCTGGCCCGTGAGGCTTCCGAGTACCTGTTGGCGCTGCAGTTGGATCAGGCCAGCGAGACGACCGAACGGCTCACGGCGTGACTTTTCACTTCAAATAGAAAGGCCCCAACCGGGGCCTTTGTTTTGCCTGCAACGCCGACCATCGGCCGCTGCAATTGAGCAAGCGATTACTGCAGCCAGCTCTCGACGACATCCGAGCCGTGCTCCTGCTTCCACTGCTTGAGGATCTTGTGATTGCCGCCCTTGGTTTCGACGATCTCGCCGCTGTGCGGGTGCTTGTAGCGTTTGACCTCACGCGGCTTGCGCTGAGCGGCGGTGGAGCTGGAAGTACTCACGCTTGCGCCCTTGGACGGGTCGAGAATGGTGATGACCTGGCGCAGGTTCATGCCGTACTCGATTTCCTGCTTCAGGCCGGAATCGTTTTTCATCGCGTCCAGCTGTTGAAGTTGAGCAGCCAGTTGAGCTTCCAGTGCTTTGAATTCGGCAAGTTTGGACATGTGAAATCTTTCCTAGGGTTGGGGCATGTGCGGCGATATTACCTGAGGCACAACTACTAGCCGAGCGTTAACTGACTCTCCAGCTAACTTTTCATCCCTCAAAATGTGCACATATCCATGTGACTAATCAGTCCGGCAAGAACTGGCAAAGGTGCCCCACTAGTTCACGAGGTGCGGCACTGTTGCCGATCTTGAACAACATATCGCGCTGACTGCGTGGCAGCTGTTTCGCACAGCGCGTGGCGGCCGATCGAATGGCAGCATCGGTACCATGAATCCGGTCAGCCAGTAGCACGATCAAAATGGCATCGCTCAACGTCATCAGGCCACCTTCCTCGAAATAATGCCGGACAGTCTACCTCACAGGAAAAGGACAGGTCATTCCGGTACCACAGGTAACCCGATGCGCCAGGCTTCGAATTTTCGCGTTCGCGAAAAGGCTCAAGGCGTTAAAGGGTAACGGCGGCAATGGTAAGGGGGCACAAGGGTAAGAGGCCTATCCGAAAAGGCAAAAGGACCTTCTGAATACAAAGCAGGTAACCCGATGAAGCGCTGGTGGTTCAAGCATGAAAAAGGCAATGCTGCGGAGCCCATACTCGCTCCAGCGCCCGAGGGATTTCTCCTCCCACTACTCGCCGAATCCCTGCTCTGTGCCGACCACCGGAAAAAGTTGCTGCAGCGCATCTGGCAATACACGGCGCTCTCCGAGCCGCAGTTCAATCAGCTCTACCTTGACCCGATCCACCGCTACGCCAGCTATGTACAGCAACTCCCCGCCAGCGAAAGCCACCACCATGCCTATCCGGGCGGCATGCTGGACCATGGACTGGAACTGGTGGCCTGCAGTTTGAAGCTGCGCCAGTCGTACCTGCTACCCAGCGGCGCCGCACCGGAAGACCAGGCCGCCCAGGCCGACGCCTGGAGCGCGGCGATTGCCTACGGCGCCCTGCTTCACGACATTGGTAAGATTGCCGTCGACCTGCAGGTCGAGTATGAAAATGGTGAGGTGTGGCACCCCTGGCACGGTCCTCTGACCCTGCCCTACCGCTTTCGCTACGTAGCCGGCCGCGATTACAAGCTTCACGGCGCCGCCACCGGGCTGCTGTACACACAAGTTTTGACATCCCGTCAGCTTGACTGGCTCAGCAACTATCCAATCCTGTGGGGACACC